>JAUVIB010000288.1 GCA_030592985.1 Calditrichaceae bacterium
CAACTTTGATTTGGTATTTATTATTCATTTTTTTATACTATCCCATTTTTCCAATTCTACAAATTTATCTGTTTCACGGTCAAGTTCTTTTGCCGCCTTTGCTGCTACTTCAGCAACTTGTCAGCTAATTTCTTCTATGTATTCAATTGTTTTATCGGTTACCTCGGAAGCCATTTTTACAGCATTTATTGTAATTTCACTGGCTCGGTCATTTAAGTCTTTCCCTTCCCTGGCAGCTCCGCTGCCTAATGTGAGACCTGTATTCAAATCTTTCTACTAGGCATTAAATAATTCCAATGTCCCTGCCTACTTTTTGAATAATTTCCAGAGCATGTTCCAAATCATCATCAGAATGAACTGACATAAAACTTATACGAAGCATAGCCTGATCTGGTGGAACACCCGGACTAAGAACTGCATTGGTAAAAACGCCTGCATCAAACAACTGTTTCCAAAAGAACATCGTTTTTTCATCATCCCGAATATATAATGGAACGATCGGTGTATGGTTGCTGTGGCCAATATCAAAACCCATATTTTCAAATGAGTCGTGCATAAACTTTGATATATGATTAAGTCTTTCCATTCTCTGCGGCTCTTGTTCGATAATTTCCAAAGATTTTAAAGCAGCGGCAGTAGCGGCGGGCATCGGGGCGGCCGTAAAAATAAGTGCACGTGCTGAATGTTTAATATAATTTATAACCTCTTCTGTTCCCGATACAAAACCACCGATAGAGCCTAAGGATTTACTGAACGTTCCCATGATTAAATCAACTTTATCTTCTAATCCTAGATACTCACATGCGCCCCGACCATGTTTTCCTAAAACGCCCAGTCCGTGCGCTTCATCGATATAAATACGTGCCGAGTATTTTTGTGCGATTTGGGTCATATATTCTAAATTAACAATATCACCTTCCATACTAAAGACGCCATCGCTTACAATTAGTTTTCCTTTATCCGGATCGAGTTTGGATATAACCCGTTCCAAGTCATCCATATCATTATGGCGGTATCTTTTTATAGTTGCACCCAGGGCAGACTGTGTTCCGGCGTAGATTGATGCATGATCAGCTTTATCTAAAATCAAGTAATCATCTTTGCCGGCAATAGCCGAAATAGCGCCTACATTTGCCAAATAACCAGTGCTAAAAATGAGAGCAGATTCTCGGTTCATAAATTTTGCTAATTTTTCTTCCAGCTCTAAATGTAAATCAAGTGTACCATTCATAAAACGGGAGCCGGAACAACTAGCACCATATTTTTTTGTAGCTTTATATATGGCCTCAATCACGCGTGGATCATGTGTTAAGCCTAAATAATTATTTGATCCCAGCATAATAACATTGTGCCCGTTCATCTGTACGCGTGGACCGTCATTACCACTTAATGGTTGAAAATAGGGATAGATACCGGCTTCGATTAATTCTGTGGCACGTGTAAAATTTTTACATTTTTCAAATACATCCAAAATACACTCCTAATATTTACTGTTTATCAATACTAAAAATCATAAGTAACTTAAAAAAATACTTCATCCAAATTCTTTACATTGCTGAAAAGATTGTGGCCTTTTCCATCTATGAGATAGGCGCCGATAGAAATTTCCAACGCATCAGCCGGATAATAACCAATCTCCGGACCACCGGCACTTCCGTAATTATTTTCAATATCATTCCAAACACCAGGGCTGTACAAGATCTTTTTCACGTCGTTGTAAATCAGCTGATTGTTGAATTTGTGAAAAACCAAAGCCGCGCAAACGCACTTCACTGTAATAATGTATATTATCCGATGGACTTCCCTGAAATTTCAAGCCTAACATATTATCATTCCAAGATAATTTATTGTCTTGTTCCACACGGAAACGATTATAGGTTCTTAAATAACCGTTTAGTGAAATCTGAGCCTGTAAATTTAATGTAAATAATAGAATGAATCCGATAGTAAATCTCTGTTTCATTATTAATTCCATATATGTGAATTGTTAAATAAATAGTTTGGTTGTTGCTATTATCAATAAAATTGACAAATCCTATATTTTGTTGGTTAATTGTTTTTTTGAAAGATCTTCCATCTTTTTTCCAGGTTTTTTTTGACAATTTCTCTAAACATTTCAAAGGTTCTTTCCCCAGCGTCCATGGTCGATTCGATCATAGCTTTAATAGCGTTAGGAATAAAATATGATTGAGTTGAATTGGATTCCTTAATACCCTTAATAATTCCACTGGAAGCCTTATCTAAAAATGATTCCGTTTCCATGTCTAAAATTTTTGCCGCCTGCAAGACGCCTTTTAAAACATTCCAGGCAATCTCTTCTACCTTGTACTGTGTAATCGGTTCAGCGGCTTTAAGGGCTGTTAATGTAATATTTTCTGTTATTATGGCGGTTTTTATTTCTAACTCTTCTTCCAAAGTAGAAGCATGTAAAATTGCTTCTTTCACAGAGTAAGTCAGAATACTTTCTTTCTCATTCATTTTTATTTCCTTTGTTTAGTTCTGGTAGTGCCAAAAGTTTTTAATATTTTTTTCATTTAATAGTTATTTTTAAATTGGTCCAATCGTGACGAACTGTTTGAACTCATTGGCCAACTTTTCAAAATCCTTCGTGATAAAAATTCCGAAATCAAACCTAAAGAGGAACCTTACCCTTATTAACAGAATTTTTTATTTCTTTTTTTCCCATCATGTTCGTCATTTTAATATTTTAGTAATATCTATTCCCTTAACATCCTGTCCTTTTGAAATCGTGATCAGGTCAGGTATAACTACGCCCAGTTCCTCATGTCCGTACCATCCTATTAAATCCGTACCCTTATCATATAACAAGTTGCTATTTTCATCTTTGAATGCTATCACGTAATAACTTGAAGGCTCAACCAGAAATATTTGGTATTTGCCCTTGTCATTGGTTTTAGCAGCATTGGCTAATGGCAGTTCATTTCCAATAGAACTTTGTTTAAGCAGCATCACAAATGCGCCTTTAACAGATGCATCGTTATTGGTGATGGTTCCGGAAATAGTGCCTTTCTCAGGGGCAACAATTTCTTGAGTCTCTTTGCAGCCAGCTAAAAGAGCCAGCACGATTAGAAACAGATAGATTTTTTTCATGGTATATCTCCTTTTATATTATTTTCTTATGAAGATATCTTTAGCGTTTTTACTGATTCTTTTGATTTCATTATTTACCGTCTCAAGCGATTTAGCGGCAGTCTCTTTTATCTGATCGGAAATTGTTTCAACCATCTGGTAGAATGATTCGGAAGTTTCGGGTTGAATTTGCTCTATGGCCTTTTTAATTCCATTGATTGCATTTTCCACAAATTGATCTGTTTCACGGCCAAGTTCTTTTGCCGCCTGTGCAGCTCCTTCAACTACCTGCCAGCTTATTTCTTCTATATTTTCAATGGTTTTATCCGTTGCTTCAGAAGCCATTTTTACAACATTCATTGTAATTTCACTGACCTGGTTATTTATTTCCTTGCCTTCCCGGGCAGCCTTAATAATTTTTTCTTTTACATTATGACTCAAAATACTTTTATGCGCACTCATTTCAATACCCCTAAAATAATTTTGAATTGGTTTCTGATAGATATTTTTCAAAAGATTCAACAGCCGAGCGGTATCCAATTTCTATTAGTTCATTTCCTTTTAGAAAATCGAAGAGTGTATATTGTGTAGTATCCGGTTCAATAAGAATATCCGGTTTGGCTAATTGAATCGTTAAATCCGCCATCTGTATTTGTACGATTGCAAACATCTGATATAATATTTTTCCGAATCCAGGTAAATCCTGCTTTGAGTCGGCAGGGATGTTTTCTTTTCTTTTCAAAGGATTTTTGATAAATTGCCGTATCTTTTCATTGAGATTTAGTTTTTCTAAAGGTGATTTTTTGTCTCTATTTTCATTGTTTTCATTTTTGTTGAAAATAGCTTGATGCGGATTAAATGCTCTCAGGTTCACAGCAATAATTTTATCGGCGCCCATTGCCCGGGTTACATCGACCGGCGTGGGGTTTACCAAACCACCGTCTACCAAGTGGTAAGATTCGTAGCTTACTGGTGAGAAAATAACCGGGATGGAAATACTGGCCCGCACTGCTTTTAAAATACTTCCACTATTTATAACTACCATTTTCCCACTTTCTATATCAGCGGCTACAACGCTTAAGGGGATTTTTAAGTCATCGAAGGTTTTATCGCCAAAAACGCTGTATAAAAATTCATTTAGATAGTGATTGTTGGTTAAGTAAGATAGCGAAAGAGTAGGTGAAAAGATTTTTGCCATTAATTTCCAGTCTGTTTTTAAGGCAATTTCTTCCATTTTCTGCCAGGACATTCCCATAGCATATCCGGCTCCGATTAAAGCGCCAATGCTTGTGCCGCTTATACACTCTATTTTTATATCAAGCTCATCAAGCGCTTTTAGGACGCCTATATGCGTTAAGCCTCTAGCAGCGCCGCTGCCTAATGTGAGACCGATTCTTGTTTTAAATAATTCCATCTTAACCATCCATTATAATAATTGATTTACCATTCGTATAAAACAGCGCCCCAGGTTAAGCCGCCGCCAAAACCAATAAGAATTATTTTGTCGCCTTTTTTAATTCTGTTTTGTTGAACAGCATCATTTAAAGCGATTGGTATAGTTGCAGCCGATGTGTTAGCGTATTTATCAATATTCATAAAGAATTTTTCTTTGGGAATACCCAGACGTTTCGCGGCAGCCTCAACAATTCTCACATTGGCCTGATGGGGGATTATCAAATCAATATCTTCAATTGTATAACCGTTTTTATCTAACAGACGGTTTATGGTTTGGGGAATAATCTTAACGCCAAACTTATATATCTCTTTTCCGTTCATAGCGGCAAAATGCAAATTTCGCTCCACGGTATCCTTGCTGGCAGGCAAAACCGAACCCCCTGCCGGAATTTCCAGCCACTCCGGCGGTGTGAAACCGTCTGCGCCTAATTCAGCGTATTTAAGCCCTGCGCCGTTATCTGAATGATTTGCGGAAAGAACCGCCGCGCCTGCGCCGTCGCCAAATAAAACACAGGTGTTTCTATCCTGCCAGTTCATGAACCG
>JAUVIB010000397.1 GCA_030592985.1 Calditrichaceae bacterium
AAAACAGCAGCAGAATAATATTCCACTTTATCTTTTTTGGAAGCTGCTACTTTTTTATCAGCCAAAGCTCGGCAACTTGTACTCCACGCTCGCCTTTATCAGCCTTCCATGATAATTTTAATACACCGTCCCTGGTTGCTTTCTTTGGTATGGGAAATTCCCAAATGGGGTTTTTACCAGTTTGCAGAATATTGTGTATGGGATATTGGCCATCTGCAGTTAGGCTGATTTTTGAGCGAAACCGTCCGGTATAAGCAACGCGCAATATATATTCCGCCTCAGGGTCAAGGCTTTCAATCGTAAAATTCAGAGGTGTTTGATACAATGTTGTTACTTGATTCATCCAGGCCAAAGGTGTAGCGCTGCCTTCAAAGCCTTTAGTTAAACTCGTGTATCTCCATTTTTCTCCATACAAACCGACACCGAAACTTACCCGTGGAGATAGAAGACTCCCCGGATCTTCTTTCCAGCAAGGATAACCATTAAGCTGCTGTAATTGTGTAGTGGATCCAAGATTAAAATAAAATCCTCCCGCAGAGGGATTGGTACGGTTTAATAAATGTTCAATAATATTTAATTTCTCTGAAGGATTTTTCGATTTTTCGATTTTTTCAAACTGAGAAAGATACCAGACAACATCGTTTAACGGTTTATCTATATAATCCATAAAATCACCACGTCCTCGAGCTGCTCCATATTTTTTCACGGATGTCTGAGAACCAATTTTTTGATATAAGAAATCGGCTATTTCCCAGCAGCGTATTTTATATTGGCTTGCAATGGGATTGTTTTGTTTTTTTATTAATATGGACCGTGATTCATTAATTGTATCATCAATTCGGTTAACCGCAATGTTTCGCAGTTTATCCATAGCAAATTTTTCAAGGACAGTTTCATAAACAAGTCGTTCCTTGATATAAGCATCATAATAAGCGCGCATCAATCCCATTTTAAAACGGTAGTTCTCTTTTAAAAAAGGATTATTTTTCTCCATAGTTTTCCATTGCATCAGGGTAATTTCGATATTAGAATTACTTATTAACGGGCCTTCCCAATTTTTCTCAAGTGCTATAAACCCCTGTGCAATATCTTCGGCTATCGCGGGTGCCATAAAAAACCGCCCGTATTCCCGCATAACATTAATCGCTGATGTATTTGGATCCCAATCCTGTGATAACCAGATAAATTTGTTTACATCATCATTTATACCCTCGGAATAACTAATGCTGCCGTCAGCATATTCATCCAAAGCATTATGGATTAATTTTTCTTTTAGCGGACGCGGATTATAACATTCCCTGCCAAGAGTCGTTACAAATGCCAGATCCCAATCGGTTACAGGATATTGACAGCTTATGGTATGAGTTATATCAGGATATCGCCTGATGGGAATAGAGGGAATAACAATTTCACGAATTTCTTTAAGAGGCGTTTTTATCCATGGACCGAATACAACACCACCGAACCAGGGATATTTACTATTCACATGAGCGTAAAATGAATTCAGCCAATCCTTTGTTGGACGAAAAGCCTGAGGAGAAACCCATATTTTAGCAGTAGGATGATATTTATTTAATACCTTTGCCATCTGTTTTAGCCAGGGAAAAAGTATATCCGGATGAAGGTCTCCAGGATCACCTCCCGGGACAAAAACGGCATTAACCCTTTTCAATTTGCTGAATACAAATTTCCGTTCTTTCAGTTCCTTCTTCAAGGAATCCGGATGACTGTAATCTTTACCCATGTTGGGATACCATATCCATACATCCATATCATAGGAATCGGCGATTTCGGATTGTTTCATCATCATTTCCATAGGAGAGATAATCATGTGGGAACTTTGAGGATCATCGTCGGTCTTCGGCGGCATAATCTCAATGCTGTTAGCCCCAAAAATAGCCAGTTCCCGTATATACTGATCCATCTGCTTCGTACTCCAGGCATCATAAGCGTTAGTTTTTGCCCGATATCCGAGCTGATGCCCTCGAATGGCGTATTGAGGTGATGTATTAAAATTTATCGTATCCGGAGCAACGATTCTATTTTTCTCCATGGATAAGATTCTTAACAATTTACCCATTCCATAAAAAAGACCGCGGGAATCGGCACCAATCACCAAAATCATTGGACGTTTTTCATTGTGTAAAATTAACTGAAAACCTTCTTTTCTATCCGTAATAGATATTTTAGGTAAATTGTTAATACTATTTAGATTCGATTTTGTAGAAAAAATAATCAATGGCTCTGTATACCCGGATATTTTATTAACAACCTTCAAATTAATAGCGGTTCGTTTCTTTACCTCCTCTTTAAAAACCTCCACAGCTTTGTTTTCCAGCGTCCCCATTGTTTCAGGAGTTACAATAATCGTGTTTGAAAAATCTATTACATTCTCAGCATACGATAAGGTAAGCAATAACAAAATAATAGGAAAAAACTTAAAACTCATGGCTAAACCCTTCTGTTGTGTCTTATAAGAAACAAATATAAAACCGAACATCCAATAAGGTACAAAAGTACCGGTTACAATTATTTATTAGTTTCATTTTTCCAGAAGCCATTTCTCCGGTAGATAACCGATGCATACATCAGGATTACCTAATTTATTTGAAGTAAACTCTACACTGTTTCCGTCTAAATCCCAACCGGCATGCGGGTGTGCACCTTTTCCGTAGATTCTGTGTTCACTGGTTAAAATATGTTTTTGGGTTGTTCTGGCGTCAAAAACAGCAATAATTCCATGCCAGTTATCACCCATTAGCCAACGTCCATCGGGACTGCCCGATTGGTGCCACCAGTTATATTTGGAAATCTCTTTTGGAGGAGCTCCTTCCCACCAGGCTCCTACTCCGATAATGCGGATCTTTCCCGTTTTGATATTCAATACTTTTACGTTTGCTTCTTCTTTTTTAAATCCGCCGATAAAAGAAATTTGATCATTAACCCACCAGCATTCATGGGTTACCAGTTCCCCCGGTTTTTGATAAAAAGCAGGAATAGGCGTCTTGGTATGAATATTTACAAACCAGATACGGGCCTGTCGCGGTTCATTGGGATCTAACGGCGCTGTATCACCTCTGTAAGAACGGGCAAAAGAGAGTAGGTCGGGACGTGTCCAGCTAAATTGTATATGCTGAATGGAAAATCCCGGCTGCGCTACTAAATTTATTTCACCGCTTTCAATATCAGCTACAGCAATATAATACTTTTCATCAATTTTATATCCAAAGCTGATGAGAGTTCCATCCGCATTTTCATTAAGGCCGGATAATTGTTTGGCTCCCTTGGGGATGTCACATATTTTTTCTTCCGTAACCTTTAGGGAAGTTTTAGGCGAATAAGTAAGGTTAAAATTCCACTGATATATGCTATTATTCTTGGTTACATAGAGTCGATCGGCAAAGCGGGAAGCTAACGGAGTTCCGGCGTTGACCTTATTCATCCCATTCAAACGGACCAATTCTCCGGTTTTGGCAATATAAGCGTAAATCTCACTCCGGCCGCTTCTATCCGAAATAAAGAGCATCATTTTTTCATCCGGAAGCCAGCATCGGTCATGAAAATAGAGATTATAATCATTAGATTTATTAGTAGTAATATAAATTATTTTCGCTCCGCTTGTTTTATCAATATCAATTTTTTGTTCAGAAGGCAAAATTTCACAATCCCAACTTTTGGCAAAGGAAGTAACA
>JAUVIB010000498.1 GCA_030592985.1 Calditrichaceae bacterium
CCGCACAAACATGACCGTTATTAATTTGGAGATTGGAAAAATGAAAAAATTAGTCCTTCTGTTTTTTATAATGATACAATTCACTTTTGCCGCTGATAAAATAAATTTAGTTACATCCTTAAGCACCTATGCAAATATTGCCGAATATGTGGGGAAAGATAAAATTGATGTACATTATATTGTACCGGGAAATCAGGATCCGCATTTCGTCCGTCCTAAGCCCAGCTACGCGGTTTTACTGAATAAAGCGGACCTATTTGTCTCAACCGGCCTGGATTTGGAATTATGGGCGCCTTCCTTAGTGGATATGTCTAAAAATGATAATATCCGTTCAGGACAACCCGGCTATGTAGCTGCAAATGATGGAATCATCCTATTGGAAAAACCGGATATTCTTTCGAGAAGTGAAGGCGGCCTTCATATTTATGGAAATCCGCATATCACAACCAATCCGCTAAATTTTAAGGTGATCGCTGAAAATATCGCTATAGGATTAGAGAAAAATGATCCACAGAACAGAGCCTATTACCGTTTGAACTTAACGGAATTCCAAAGTAATATCGATAGTGCGGTTTTTGGGAGAGAGCTGGTAACACTCATGGGCGGAAAGCTTCTGACAAAGCTTGCAAACCAGGGCCAATTAATCGATTTTCTTAAAAAAAAATCGTATAAAGGGAAAAAATTGATCGACTATCTTGGCTGTTTGTTAAAAGAAGGAATGGCTTTTAGGGATAAAAAAATAGTGGGTTACCATAAAAATTGGATATATTTCCAACGTCTATTTGGCATAGATGTCATAGATTATGTTGAACCTAAGCCCGGTATTCCGCCGTCTCCTAAACACATTGAAATCCTGATACGAGAAATGCAGAAATACAATGTAAAAGTATTGTTCTCCGCCAATTATTTCAGCAAGAAAAGAGTTGATGAAATATGTGAAAAGGTGGGCGCTATTCCGGTTATGGTACCCATGGGTGTTGATAACAACACTGAGATGGATAATGTTTTTAAACTGACGGATTATTGGGTAAACAGCCTGAAAGAAGCTTTTATGAAGGTGAAGGAGTAATATTAATAAACTCCAACCAACTTTTTATTAATGTGATATCATTCTAAAAATTTACAGAATGAATGTAAAACCGTCCATAAAAACAAGGGACTACAGGTGGAACATCCCGGCGTGTCGGGGATTGTCTCCAACCATTACTCATTGATTTACATTGTATCAGAACATCCCCTTATTCTCTTTTTTTAAGCCTGCCCGGCTCAGACGCGGGGGGAACTAAAGTTATAAAATTTTGATACAAAAATATCGAAATATAACCATCGGTTAAGAAAGGATAGCAGATGAATTTGGATATATGGGATATTATGGCGCCGGCATTTTTTGAATGTCTTATTTTAGTGGGAATCCATTCTTATCTTGGCCTCCATGTTATCCGGCGTAAAGTAATTTTTGTCGATTTAGCGCTGGCTCAAATTGCCGCACTGGGGACAACCGTTGGCTTTCTATTTGGTATTATGCCCGGTTCAACAGGCGCTTATTGGTTTTCATTAACATTTGCCATCATCGGCGCCGCTATATTTTCCCTATCTCGCTTTCGTAATGAAAAGATCCCACAGGAAGCGATTATCGGTTTAACCTATGCCATTGCAGCCTCGATAGCCATTTTGGTAATCGATAAATCTCCTCACGGAGCGGAACATATAAAAGAACTCCTTACGGGAAGCATTCTATGGGTAAAATGGTCTACTATCGGTTTTGCGGCAGTCGTTTACCTCGGCGTGGGCATTTTTCATTATATTTTTAGAGAGAAATTTATCCTTATTTCGGAAAATCCGGAAAAAGCATATGAATCGGGCATTTCGGTACGATTCTGGGATTTTCTATTTTATATTTCTTTTGGTATTGTCATAACCCACTCTGTCGGCACAGCCGGAGTACTTCTTGTTTTTGTATTTCTCGTTGTACCGGCGGTAATATCCATAATGATCACAGATGTTTTATGGAAACAGCTGCTAATTGGCTGGGGTATGGGACTATTGGTGAGTATTAACGGTTTATATATATCCTATATGGCCGATCTGCCAAGCGGTCCAACCATTGTGGCGTCTTACGGGATATTACTTATCATAGTTTCACTCATTTTATTTGTCATACGCGCAGAAAACAGGAGAAATGCCCTTACTAAATTATCCATAGGTTTTCTTTCTCTCATAGTCATAACCTATTTAATCTACTACATGGGAAGCAACTTAAAAAAAGATCATCATACAGAGCATGAGTCGGCACATCAAGATACAATCGTGCATAGCAGTGATCTTATCTCCCTGGAACAATTAAATTCTTCATATAAAATGACAAATGATATTCAGAAAAAAATGGATATCGCAGTAAAAATAAGCAAAAAGAATAAAGTTACTTCTCTCGAAAAACTGGTATCGTTGTTAAAAGTTTCGGAATATCCCTTTATTCGGGAAGAAATCGTTCAGAAAATAAATGATATTTCAGGGAAACAATTTTCATATGATACGGAAAAATCGGCTAAAGAAAACCAAGAGTCGATAAAAGAAATGGAAGATTTTATTAATTCATTTTTAAGATAGATTGTTGATTATAGCTGAAAAATGGAGCAATCATTTTCTCAATCTCGTTTTCGAAGTCGATTATACTGAAA
>JAUVIB010000180.1 GCA_030592985.1 Calditrichaceae bacterium
CCTATAATCAAACGTAGAAATGTCGTTTTTCCGGTTCCGTTGGCTCCAATTAAAGCAATACGCTGTTTTGGGGCAATATTCATATTGACTTTATTTAATAGAGTCCGTTCTCCGATGGAGTAGGAAAGGTTGTTTATTTGTAGCATTTATTTTCCATTTAGTTTATATAAATCAGAAATTCATTTTTAATATTTACTTTATTTTCCTTTAAAACTGATAGCTTTTACAGAATAAACGGAACGCTGATGGCACCGATTTAACCGATTTTCGCTATTTTTTAGTAGTACATCCGTGCTTATCAGCTGAATCTGTGCTTTCTGTGTTCTATAATTTTAATCAAATAGCAGTATCCTTCATCCCGATAATTTTATAAATCAGTTTGGCTACGGCAAAAGAAGAATTAATATCATCCTCTTTTGGTGAAAGTTCAACCACATCGAAGCCCACAACATTCCTTTTCAGAAAGATATTTTGTAAAACCATCATCATTTCATCCCAATACATACCTCCCGGTTCCGGTGTACCCGTTGAACGGATGACACTCCAGTCGAAAACATCCACATCCAAGGTGATAAATACCGGGTCGGGAAGTTGTTCTAATAACCCGGTTAGGTTAAAATTATTTTTACGAAAAAGATCCATTGTAACAAGGTTAATGTCTTCATCTTTACATACGCGGGCTTCTTCAACGGACATGCTTCTGATCCCGATTTGCAGGGTATCGGTAGTAAAGTCACGGATTCTGGCCATTACACTGGCATGACTTAGAGGGCTCCCTTCATAACTATGCCGAAGGTCAGCATGGGCGTCCAATTGGATTACCGATAGTCTTCCGTAATGGTCAAAGAGCGCTCTGGCAAAGGCCGATGAAATGGAATGATCGCCGCCGATAACGCCGATAAACTTACCCGATTTAATCAAAGGCATACAAATATCATAAAGTGTTTGAATCATTTTCTGCGGGTCAGCAGGAATGTCTGGGGGCGCAACAGTGGAAATCCCTTTAAGATAAGGTTCCATATCCAGAATTTCGTCATATAATTCCAGATAGATGGAAGCATCGATCACCGCCTGCGGCGCTTTAGCCGTTCCTTTACCGTATGAGACGCCGCCTTCGTAGGGAAAGGGAATTAAAGCATTCGCTGAAACATCCAATTGGGTATATTCCTCTTCAATTCCGAGAAATTGTTTTTTATGCCGTTTCATAGTTTTTATCACTTATATTATGTGTATGGTTTATGGGCCGGTGTGGAGACGCGCTATAACGTGTCTGTACTTTTTTATTTCCAGCCAAGCAACCTAAAAGAACAATCTTTTTATTTTTCACTTTTTTATCCGTGTAAATCTGTGTTAATCCGTGGCAATATTCTTATTAAGCGCTTCCCGGTATTCATCCATCTTCGTTATAATATTTTTTGATTCACGCGCTTTACACTCATCAACCACATAAGCAGAAATCAGCGGAAAAATAATGCTGTACTCGCTCCAAATTTGTACCAGTTGTTTGTCATCAGTAGATTTGTATTTTCCCCAGGTTACCGCTTCATCAAAGGTGCAGCTTGACAGGCTTCCTTCACGTTCCACCGCTGTGCTGATTTGCAGTCCGCGATCGGCACCTTCAAAATCAATATTCAATATTTGGCTAATGGTCGGCCCGGTCTGTTGGATGAAATTTTTCGGTCCACCACCACCCAGTTCTACAAACCCTGTTTCCGATGAGCTGTAAGCGATGGCCGCCGAATCGAAAATATCGGTTGAAGCGGAAACTTGAACGGGATAACCCTCTTTTTCCATTTTCATAAGATTCATGGCAATAGAATGATTTGAAAGGGAATCCCAAAAAATTGGCACACCCCTGCGGGCTGCTTCAGCGGTAAAACTCCTTTCGGGATATTTGGCATTATCAATTACCCATTTTCCAAGGAGATAATTAAATTCCCAGCTTGAAATAGGCTTTTCCGATAATTTTGGGAACAGTTCTTTAACAAAATCACAGATTATTTGATCCTGAACTTCAAGAGTCTCTTTTTCTCTAAAGCCGATGTCATAAATTCGCGTGTCTCCATGGTTGCGTAGTATGGTATCATTCCAATGAGGAGAGATGGCTTTCACCGGCAGATCAAAGGCAAAATGCAGATCATGATAAATCTGAGCGCCGGTAGAGCAAACAACATCAATAAATCCTGATTCGATCAGAGAGATAACCATTCCGCCCATTCCCCCCGCGATTCCGGCTCCGGCAATTCCGAGCCAAATAGTATCGTTTTCATCAATCATGCACTTATATAGTTTTGCTCCCTTATAAACATTACGACTTTCGAAAGAAGATTGCCCCATTGAATGAATTAATTGGGAAATGGACATATTTTTTCTAATAGGTTGCGGTACAATGTCCGGCGCATTTTTAAATAATGATTCCTGATTCATCATGTTTACCATTTTTTTACATTTTGGTTGCTGAGTTAAAACCACAATAAGTGAAGTAAATTTAAATGTAAACAGCACAATAAACAACAATTACTTAATTAATTATAATTGATTCAAAAGCATAAAAAAAGTAACTTGACGACAATTTAAAGGATCAACAAAGGAGTTTAATAGTGTTCAGGGTTATAATTCTTTCATTAGTATTAATAGTAACATTTCTTCAAGCTGAAAATTGGCCAACATATATGCATGATGCCCAAAGGAGTGGGAGCAGTGCAGCAGGCATAGACGCTTCTCTTAGTCTTCAATGGGAATATTCATCAGAATATCAACCGGCTCCGGCATGGCCGGCTCCGGCTAAGACGGATTATTGGCATCGTGAAGCAAATTTGAAACCCCGTGTTATTTATGACCGGGCCTATCATGTTGTATCGGATGGTAAAACCCTATATTTCGGTTCCAGCGCTAACGACATGGTATACGCCCTTGATGCTGTCACCGGTAAAGAGCGCTGGTCTTTTTTCACTGGGGGACCTGTACGTCTCGCTCCGGCTATCTGGGAGGGGAATCTCTATTATGGCTCGGATTATGGAAGGGTTTATTGTCTAAACATAGAAACAGGAAAACTAAACTGGAAGTTTCAGGGCGCCGAATCAAAACGTATGATACCCGGAAACGAGCGAATGATATCGGTATCACCTGTTAGAACGGGTGTACTTCTATATGATAGCAAAGCCTATTTTTGTGCCGGGATATTCCCCAATGAAGGGGTAACCATGTATGCTTTGGATGCAAAAAGCGGAGAAATAATCTGGAAAAAATCAAATCTTAGTTTATCACCTCAAGGGTATATGCTGGCTACCGATGATAAGTTGTTTGTACCAACTGGACGGACAACACCCCAGGTGTTTAATCGGAAAACGGGAGATAGATTAGGAGCATTTGAAGGAAGCGGTGGGGCTTATGCGTTGATCGCAGATAATGCCCTGGTCTATGGAGCAGGTGATCTTGGGAAATTGGATCTTTCCACAAAATGTGATAATACCGTAGCCACCTTTAACGGTGTACAGATGCTTGTATCGGGTAATACTTCGTATTTGCGTTCCGATGATGAAATTTCTGCCATTAATCGAAATAAATATATTGATAATTATGGTGACTGGGAAAAAATATCCGAAAAAAGAAGTGATCTGGCTGAAAAAGTATGGGATCTGCGTGAAAAACGGAAAGTCAGTTTGGCTGGACACCAGGATGTGAGCTATTTTGATGAGCGCATAGATGAATTATTGGAAAAGATTGAAAAGATGGATATACAACAAGAATCTATCGAAAAAGGCGGTACTAACTGGAAGCTTCCAATAAATGAAACTTATTCCATGATACTGGCTGGTAATACTCTGGTCATAGGCGGAAGGGATATGATAAAATTAGTTAACGCAAAAACCGGGAAAATAATATCCAGTAATAAGGTAGAGGGTATAGTATATGGATTAGCTACCGTAAACAATCGTTTATACGCCAGTACTGATGCCGGTAAAATCTATTGTTTTGGTGCGGATAAAAAGGCGAATCCAGCCGTTATTTCACCAAAGATCGATAGTAATCCAAATAGCAATATATATGAACAGGCCGCACAGAAGATCATCGATAAGACAAAGATGCAGAAAGGATATTGCCTGATTATTGGATCAGGAGAAGGCGAGTTGGCTTATGCACTTGCTAAGAAAAGTGACCTGACAATTATTGGAGTAGAAAAAAATCCTGAAAAAGTCCAAAAGTCGCGGACAACTTTGAATAAAGCCGGATTGTATGGCCAGAGAGTTGCAATATTTCAGGGAAAAATCGATACATTTCCCTTTACTGCTAATTTTGCGGACCTGGTTATAATTGGGAGTGAGAAGTTAAAAACTCCGGTAGATGAAATCATAAAAATGATAAAACCATTTGGAGGGACTGCTTACATTGGCGGAAACGGAATTACCTCTTCTGAATTAAAGCAATGGATATCGGATTCCAACGAATCCGGTTGGATAATTGAAGATAACTGGGCATATTATAAAAAAGGAAGTGAACCCGGATTTGGGGAATGGACGCATCAGTATGCAAATGCCGGTAATACAGCCAGCAGCATGGATCAGATAAAAGGCCCCATGCAAATGCAATGGTTTGGACGTCCCGGCCCGCGCAAGATGATTAACAGGCATAGCCGGACCGTATCTCCACTGTTTAAAGACGGCCGCTTATTTGTACCTGCAGATAACAGGGTAATTGCTGTAAATGCTTATAATGGGACTATTTTGTGGGAAAAAGACGTACCGGGATCACGGGTATTAGGAGCGCTAAAAGATTTTGGAAACAGGGTAGTGACGGATGATGCTATTTATGTTGCGGCTCAGGATGAATGTATTGGTTTATATGTAGATTCGGGTAAGGAAAAAATCAGAATAAAAACGCCACAGATATTAATAGGCCGGACACATGACTGGGGTTATATTTCGGTGGTTGATAATCAGTTATATGGAACAGGGAAAAAACATGGGTCAACTTTTACAATCCTTGGCCGTTTTAACTGCGATGAGTTTGAAGGTGATTTTAGAGAGATGGTTTTGGGTGACTACTTGTTTTCTGTTGATCGAAACAGTGGAGAAGAAATATGGCACTATCGCAAGGGTGTTGTTTTTAATAATACTGTAGTGATAGGCGGTGATTATATTTATTTTATTGAGAGCAGGAATCAAAGAGCGGTTAATGATCCGGATGGAAGATTACGTGTCGATTATTTTTGCAAAGATGAAACTTATATTGTAAAACTCGATAGACGAACAGGTAAAAAGGAATGGGAAACACCCTTTCATTTTCCTTATGGCCAGATAATGTATCTTACATTTTCAGATAATATACTTCTCGCTGCCGGTTCTTATAACGTGGGGCAGAATGTTCATTACGGACTATATGCTTTTGATGGCGTTACCGGGAAAAAAATATGGGAAAATAGCTATAAAGGACAGGAAATCGGTGGCAGTCATGGTGAGCAATGGCAGCATCCGGTTATTATTGCAAATACACTTTATTTATATCCTTATAATTTCAATCTTCTTACAGGTAAAAAGGGCAATATCATTCTCTCAAAAGGCGGCTGCGGCGGTTGGACAGGATCGGCGAATAACCTTTTTGCCCGCAAATCAAATCCCACTATGTTTACGCTTGATGAAGTAAAACAAAATGGAACGCCTTTAACCCGTGTAAATCGTCCCGGATGCTGGATCAATATTATTCCGGCCGGAGGGTTAATTTCAATACCGGAATCAAGTAGTGGATGTACATGTGATTATCCTATTCAAACATCTTTTGTCTTTAGTCCGGTTCAGTGATCTCTCAATCACAAGGACAAGAACCCGGATGTATATTATGGAGTGAATTAACTGTGTTAATTCGTTTAAATCGACATAGTCGATTTGTTCCAAGGTATGTGTCTTAGGAAACAATTAAAAATATTATGAATACGGATCAATATAAAACATACGCACATAATCCGCCACATCTATTCATTGCCAACGCAAAATATTGGGTATCTGCATCAGCCTATAGTCATAATAATTATTTTAAAAAAGCTGCAATAAAGACAAAAATGATAGAAATACTGCAAATCGGACGTCAAAAATATAACTGGACAATTGATGATTAGGTCATATTGGATGATCATTATCATTTAATGTTGCAGGCAAGCGAAGACGGCAATAATAATATCGCAATAATTATGCAGAATTTCCACAAATTTAGTTCAATGTGGATCAGAGAAAATTATTCGGAATATTAAAACAATAATCATATTTTTAACAATTACCGCGATACATGTATTACTTATGAAAGATCGTATTTTACCAGACTTAACTACCTGTATTATAATCCGGTAAAACATGGTTATGTAGATAAGCCTGAAGAATATAAGTTCAGTAGTTTTTATTATAGATATAAAAAAGAATTATCCATTTGATAAATTAAACTTAGAATAGTTTTGGAGTGAATTAACTGTGTTAATTCGTATAAATTGACACAGTCGATTTATTCCAAAGAGATTATTTATTATCACTTGAGGAAATCATGATTTTAAAAGATAGATATAAAAGTAGGAATCTAATGCAGTTTATTTCCATAATTATTGTATTGTTAGGACTAAATACATTACTTTCAGCTGCAAATATCAAGATATCAGGGGTTGTTAAAGATTCTGAAACTAATAAGATTTTAGTCGGTGTAAATATTATTGTA
>JAUVIB010000274.1 GCA_030592985.1 Calditrichaceae bacterium
CAAAATAAAATAATCGAAAACTATATTGTATTAGGATTTATCCAGAGAATTGAGGAAGAAAAGTCTTTTTTAAAAAATGCTAAAAATAAATTTCATGTTTCCGCATTAAATGCTATCGACCAGTTGAATAGTATTTATATTGTGACACCAAATAAAATATTTTCTTGTATGTCGATGTAAAATTTGTAATATTGGATATTATAAAGAAAACTACAGAATTACTTGTTATCAGCAATTAGTGAATAATTGAATAGTAAATTAGAATTATAAACAATAAAATATAGGGAACGAAAAATATGAGAATAGTATTATTTGGAGCAACAGGACTAACAGGGAATGAAATACTCAAACAGGCGATAGAGGATGGAAACAGAGTAACAGTAATTGTTCGAAATCCAAATTCGATTGAGAGTGAACATCACAATTTAACAGTTAAAGAAGGTGATATATTAAAATTGCAATCATTTGAGGATATTATAAAAGATAGCGATGTAGTTATCAGTGCTGTAGGAACTGGTACAAGCTTCTCTAAAGCGCGTAAACCGACTACACTTTATTCAGAAGGTTTTAAGAATGTTGTAACAGCGATGCGTAAACACAAAATTAATCGTTTTGTGGCATTACTTTCAGTTGGCACAATTCCCGACCCAAATGAAGCATTAATTCATAAAATAATGATACGCCCAATGCTTAAGGGCACATATGATGATATGAGAAGAGCTGAAAGTTTTCTTGCAGAATGTGAAGATATTAATTGGACGGGCATTCGTCCGCTTCGTTTGAACAATAAACCGAGAACGGGCAAATATCGCACAGCAAAAGATATTTTACCACCAAAAGGGGTAAATATTAGTAGAGCCGATGTGGCAGAATTTATTCTTAAACAGATGGATTCAGAAGATTATATACGCGGATATGTAACAATTGCAGATTAATTGAAAAAGCCGATAACATGTCAGTTCAGGTGACAGCCAGGGTCTTCGCCGTTTTGGCAGGTCGTTGTAAAATTGAAATTTATAATTTAAATAGAGGTTGTGGTAAACCCTGGCTGCACCTGACTTCGGCTTTAGCTATTTTTTTTACATAGGCTTTTCATACAGATGCCTTAATGATGTTTTATCTCAATCGATGAATGTATAAATAAATTATAGTTGCATATAGTTCACGTTTTGTTATTTTCTATTCATATCAGGATGTGAACCGGACAACAGATTATTAAATGAGTGAAAATTTCACGTAGACTTGAAAATTCAATAAGTATTAATAACATACTATAGGAGTTCTCTTGAAAATCAAAAAACCAATTTCATTTATTCTTGGTCTTCTTCTAATTTCTCTTGGTCTTTTTTTTATTATTGCTGCAAAAGATTATAAAGGAATTATCCCTTTAAGCATTGGTTGTTCGCTTGTTTACATCGGGATAAATCCGGGAAGAAATGCAACATTAATATTTGGGCATATTTTGGTTATTATTGGCTGTATACTTACAACATGGGGATTCTATTTATTACCACATTGTGAACCAACAATATTTTACATATTTTTACGACCATTGTTTTGGGGATTGTTTTCAATTTTAGGTGGTATCTGTGCCATATTTCATGGTTTTTGCCGATGCGTTCAAAAGGTTGAAGACGACAATATGTTAACTGTCAAATGCAGTAGCTAACCAGGGCATACAAAGGAACGCAAACGCGTTCCATTTACATGCTTCACAAGTGTTTAGATTTTAAAGGTTTGTGGTGTATCAGATTCTCAACGATTTTCTTTGGTTATTTTGCCTGCCTGCTTAGGCATGGCTAACTGAGGAGTTTAGGGGTTATATTGCTCGCTGTGTTATTTGATTTTTGGCTCTTTAGCACATCGAAGTTTTTTATATTAAGGAAAAAACTACTTACTATCTTTACACTATTGCTTTATACATTTATCATCTGTATCCTAATTTTATCTGTAAACCGAAAGTTTTTATGCAATTTAGTGTCTAATAAATGATCGGCAGAGACAAACTATTATGGCCTCTAATGGATGAACAGGAACTTATAAAAAGAATAGTCAAAAAAGATCATCTGGCCTTCAAATGGTTTGTTGAGCGTTACCAATCACTAGTGCTAAATACCTGTTTTAATATTATCCGCAACAGGAAGGATGCAGAAGATACAGCCCAGGATGTATTTTTACAGGTTTACAAATCCGCTGCTAATTTCAGGCAAGAATCAAAAATAACAACTTGGTTATATAGAATTGCCGTCAATCGATCCCTCAATTTTAAACGCAATAATAAAAAATTCAGTTGGTTAAAAAGTCTGACCCTGTTTTCGGATGAGACTTATGATAAAGATAGCGATGTTTCAATCCCGCATTCGGAACGACCGGATGAAATAACAGAAGAAACTCAAACCCTGCAAATTTGCCGGCGGATTATTAATTCACTCCCGGAAAAGCAAAGAGCCGCCTGGACTCTTCATAAAATGGACGGTTTATCTTATAAGGAAATTGCCGGAATTATGCAGCGCTCGGTTCCTTCGGTAGAAGCGCTGATTCATCGTGCAAAATTGAAATTACAAAAAGAATTACTGATTTATTTAAAGGAAGAAGTATCCTAAAAACGCAAGTTACTCTGCAAAATCGTGTCTTTAAAAATAGAGGCTAAAATGGATTGTAAAACAGTAGAAAAGCATTTGCCGTTATTCATAGAAAAACAACTATCCGAAAATATCCGGGCTCAGGTACAGGAACATCTAAATACCTGTTCAGACTGCGCCCGGCTGCTGGATCGATTTTGGCAGGTGTGGCCGTCTTTAGAGAGCCGGCAGGATATTCAACCTTCCGCCGGGTTTGCACTGCAATTGCAGCGGAGAGTAATTGATTTTGATGAAGAAAGTTGCCGTAAAAGGAAGAATTTTTCCCTTTTTATACGCCCAATCCGCGTAGCGGCAGCGATTGCCCTGACAGGACTTGCTGTTTTTATTGGGAATTATTTAGGGCGCTTCCCGCAATTGTATCAATTACAGGCCGCTAAATCCATCACAGCAATGCAGCAACGGCCATTATTCAAATCTATGGGGCTCTTTAACGATGTGCCTGTTAACTCGATTGAATCAATCTGTTTGAGCATAACCCTGGAGGAATAAATAGTATGAAAAAAAATATAATAATTATTACCGTTGTTTTTTTAACAATTATAAACCTGGCCTCGTTGGCCACTTTCGCTTATTACCGCTGGTTTTTTATGCCCGTTTCGCCGATTATGGAACGAGCCGAAATATCGTTCCAGTTCATTAAAAAAAGGTTAAATCTGAACGACCGTCAGGCCGGGCAATTTAAATCGTCCTTTAAAATATTCCAACAGGAAGCAGGGATAATTCTTGATTCTTTACAGATTAATAGGGCAATGTTTTTCGACGAACTTTCATTTGAAGAACCGGACAGTATTAAACTGAATACGCTTATCAAAGAAATGTCTACTCTGCAGGAAGAGCTTAAAATGAAAGCCATAAACAATTTACTGCGGGCGCGGGCTTTTTTAACTCCGCAGCAGCAGCGTGAATTCATTTCCTTTTTTAATGAAAAAATGAGCCCAATGGGAATGAAGCCCAATTAGAGTAAAATTTATCTGCGCAAGTTTTCCGTAAAATCTGTGTCTGATCATAAAACAGCCGGACATTTTAGAAAGGAAGATTATGAAAAGATTAACGATTTTGCTGCTTAACTTGTGTATAATGCAGACCCTACTTACCTCATCATATTCCCAAAGCCAAAGCGGTTCTATTGAAGGAACGGTAGTTGAGCACGTTACGCAACAGCCCTTACCCGGCGTTAATATAGTTATTCTAAATAACACCCTGGGCGCCGCAACCAACCTTAGTGGTAAATTTATTATTGACAATATTCCCATAGGAACTTACCAGGTAGAAGCTTCGATGATTGGCTATCACTCGCAAATTAAAGCGGAAATCGTTGTTTCGACCAACCGCGTGATAATGGTAAATTTTGAATTAAACGCATCGATGCTGGAATTAGATGAAGAAATTGTTGTTACAGCGGGATATTTTGTAAAGGATTCTGAAAAACCGGTTAGCGTTAAAAGTTTAACGCCCCGTGAAATTCGCTCTTCAGCCGGTTCTGCTGAAGATATTTTTCGCATCATCCAATCAATGCCCGGTGTGAGCGGAGCCGGGGGTAAAAGCGCGAACCTGGCTGTACGCGGCGGATCGCCGGATGAAAATCGTACTTTGCTTGATAATGTTGAAATATATAACCCGTTGCATTTTGCCCGTCTTGGAACTTCAATGGGAATTATCAGCATTGTTAATCCAGCTCTGCTGCAAGGCGTTGATTTTTTAACCGGCGGATTCCCGGCCAAATACGGCGATAAAATGTCATCCGTATTTGAATTGCAGCTAAAAGAAGGCAACCGTAGTAAATTTAACACTGATGTAAACGCTAACCTGGGCGGTTTCGGCGTTTTATTAGACGGGCCTGTTCCCGGCGGCGGCACAATGGTGTTTTCCGCGCGGCGCGGTTTCTTCGAATTGTTAACTAAAATAATGAATAAACCGGTGGCCCCAAACTATTGGGATATAGTCGGAAAAACAACTTATGAATTTGGCTCAAAGTATAAATTATCCCTGGTGGGCTTTTATTATCTTGATGATATCGAAAAAACCGGAAAAATTGACGATGCCGGAAGTGAATTAGGCAGAAAATACGCTTACACACGGCGTGATGATTACGGCAGCGCTATCGGAATAAACTGGCGTTATTTATTTAGTAAGCAGGGATATTTATTAACTACCGCTGCATTTACAAGTAACGGTTGGAAATCGTGGATAGGTTCGGAAACCGACCATAATTTGAATGGCGAAAATGTCAATGAAAATGAGTTCCATCTGAAAAGTGAACTGACTTACAAAATTAGCGACGCTCTTGAAATAAAAAGCGGATTCCTGTTCAAAACAATTGACTCCGAACATTATACATGGAGAGCGGCAGATACTACCCGCACCGGTTTTATCTTTCCTGCAGATACGGTTTACTATCATCCTAAAACAACCGGCAAAAGCAGCGTCTATCTGCAAACCGCCTTCCGGCCTTTGCCTGATCTATCTCTAACCGGCGGTTTACGCTATGATTATTTCAATTATACAAATGAGACAAAATTCAGCCCGCGCTTAGGATTAAGTTACAGAATCGCGGATAAAACAACATTTAACGC
>JAUVIB010000420.1 GCA_030592985.1 Calditrichaceae bacterium
GATCCGCTTCAAAAGCATTTTCAAGCTTAACCTGAAGAATGGTCCTTCTTTCCGGATCCATTGTTGTTTCCCATAGCTGCTCCGGATTCATTTCGCCAAGACCTTTATAACGCTGTAAAGACATTTTGCTTTCATCCAGATTATTTTCCTGAACAATACTATCTTTTTCTTCGTCATCAAAAGCGTAAAACTCTTTATTCCCGCTTTTTAGTTTATAAAGAGGAGGTTGAGCAATATAGATTTTACCCTGCTGTACTAACTCATTCATGTAGCGGTAAAAAAACGTTAGCAATAAAGTACGTATATGGGATCCATCCACATCAGCATCTGTCATTATAATGATTTTAGCATAGCGTAATTTTTCAATATTGAAATCTTCAGAACCGATTCCAGCGCCCAAGGCTGTAATAATTGTCCTGATTTCATCATTTGCGAGGATTTTATCAAGACGTGATTTTTCAACATTAAGGATTTTACCTTTCAACGGCAGAATAGCCTGATATTTCCTTTCCCGTCCCTGTTTGGCTGAACCACCGGCAGAATCGCCCTCAACAAGATATATTTCACACTCTGCCGGATCATTGGATGAACAGTCAGCTAATTTACCGGGCAACGAATTACTTTCCAGGGCTGTTTTTCTTCGGGTTAAGTCCCTGGCATGACGGGCGGCTTCTCTTGCACGGGCTGCATTGACACATTTATCAATGATTTTTTTCGCGACATCCGGATTTTCTTCGAGATACTCAAACAACTTTTCGTTAACCAATGATTCCACAGCGCCGCGCACTTCAGAGTTCCCCAGTTTGGTTTTGGTCTGTCCCTCAAACTGTGGTTCGCTCACTTTAATTGAAAGAACCGCGGTCATCCCTTCGCGCACATCTTCACCGGATAAACTGAACTTTTCACCATTTTTCGTTTTAATCAAGTTATATTTTTGAGCATAAGAGTTCAGAGTTCTCGTTAATGCAGACTTAAATCCCGAAAGATGAAACCCACCTTCAATTGTGTTTACGTTATTACAATAGGTAAGGATATTTTCCGTATATGAAGAGTTATATTGTATAGCGATTTCAATTGGTGTATTATCCTTCTCACCTTCAATGTAAACAGGTGGCTCATGAATCGGAGCGCGCGATTCATCCAGGAACGTAACAAATTCCATCAAGCCGCCTTCATACTGATACACATCTTCTTTGCCGCTGCGTTTATCTTTTAAGGATATCAACAAATTTTTATTCAAAAAAGCGAGCTCTCGTAAACGGGACGCTAATATATCAAATTGATAAACTCTTTCTTTAAAAATTGAATCATCCGCCGTAAAAGTAATTTTAGTGCCTGATTGATCCGTATCTCCAATCACTTCAAGCTTACTGACCGGAATTCCTTTTTCATATTTCTGACGATAAATTTTATTATTTCGGAAAATATCAACGATACATTCTTTTGAAAGAGCATTAACCACCGATGCGCCAACACCATGTAGTCCCCCGGAAACTTTATAGCTGCTCTTATCAAATTTCCCGCCGGCATGTAATACCGTCATAATAACCTCAACTGCCGGCTTTTGTTCTCCAGGATGTAAATCAACCGGAATACCACGGCCATTATCACGGACAATTATGGTATCATCACTATCGATTTCAACATATATTTCATTGGCAAATCCGGCCATTGCTTCGTCAATGCTGTTATCAACAATTTCATATACCAGATGATGCAATCCTTTAGTACCCACATCACCGATATACATTGCCGGACGTTTACGAACCGCTTCCAACCCTTTCAATACTTGTATATTTTGGGCTGTATATTCTTTATTTGGCATTTCAACCTTCCATTATATGAAATTTATATATTCTACTTCAAAGTCATCTAAATTATTATTAATTATTTCTACCATTTCTTCTGAATATTTATTAATCTCTATACGCCATTCGTCCGATTGTACTTTTACCGTTAATACTTTCTCTTCCATGCTAACAGGTTCGGATATTTTGGCGATTTGCTGATTTACCAACTTATCCCAATCTTTCTGCAATTTATGAAGACGGTATTCATTTTCAAGACGATGTTTTTGAACAATATTCTGTAAGATAGCACCTAACGGCTTAAAATTAGATTTCATTGTAATACCGCACCCCGATCTATCTGAATGTAGCCAGGGTTTTTAAGTCCGCTGTTTTCAAATTTATTTTTCAATGTTGTTGTAATAAATGTCTGCCCGATTGAAGGCAGGTAATTAAGTAAATTATTTATTCGATATATATCCAACTCACCGAAAATATCATCCATTAAAATTAGTGGATCTTCTTTTAATTTCTCTTTCAGATAATGGCTTTCACAAAATTTTAAGGCGATAAGCAGTGTTTTATTTTCCCCTTGTGAGCCATAAGCTTTAATTAAAAATTCATTTTTTAAAAATTCCAAATCATCACGGTGAGGCCCTGTCTGAGTCCGCTGTCTTATAATATCACTATCAACCGTTTTAAAAAGTTTTTCGAAATATTGATTTTTGTTAAGATTTCCTTTTGCATCAGTAACATTTGACTTAAATCTCACGGATATTGTATCATTCGTTTTTGAAATCATTTGATAAAAACCTGATAATTTAGAGTTCAGATAATCGCTTAAAATAACACGTGCTTTAATAATTTCTATACCATAAGTCACCAACCGGTCATCCCATGGTTCCAGAGCCGAACGGTTGCATTCTCCCGTATTTATAAGGCTAAGCACCTTATTTCGCTGTTGAAGCGTTTTTTTATATTTTTGTAAATGTTGGAGATACAAGGGATTTACCTGAGACAAAAGGATATCCATAAAACGACGACGATTCCTCGGGTCACCGATTATCAACTCCAAATCCTCTAATGATAGTAGAATTGCCGGAAAAACCCCGATAAGCTCTGAGTATTTTTTCAGTTTATTATTATTTAAAAATATATTTTTACCTTCAGCCTGCGAAAAATAGATGCGGACGTTAAGCATATTAGAGTTATTTGCCTTAAATTTTCCACTGATATCAAAATATTCTTTTTCATGCTGCAAAACAGTTTTTTCTGCATTTGTCCTAAAACTCTTCGTGATTGAAAAAAAAAATATCGATTCTAATATGGACGTTTTTCCCTGTCCGTTTTTTCCAAAAATAATATTAATTTTATTTTCAAAATGGAAGGTTTGTTTTGAAATGTTCCTAAAATTAAATAATGATAATTCATCAATAAACATGTATTAATTGTTCAACCTTATAGGCATTAAAAGCATTAACAAATTTTCTTTTTCCTTTTGAGTATCGGGGAAAATAAGCCCCGGACCATCCGCATCTTCTAACTCTATGCGTATCTCTTCTGTATCAAGATGGCGTAAAATATCGAGTAGGAAATTAGCGTTATACGCAATTTCCAGTGTTTCATCATCATCGTATTTGCAACTGAGCTCCTCATTTGCTTCACCACCAAAATCTATATCCTGAGCATATATCACCATTTTATCTCTTGAAACACTAAGACGTATTTGTGATGTAATAGGATTGGAAA
>JAUVIB010000116.1 GCA_030592985.1 Calditrichaceae bacterium
CCTCGTATGATTCCTACCATTCCACGCATACTTAGGAATCCACCATCTTCATTTGGTTGAAAAAGTGTAAGAGAATCCCGCACTTCCGACATATCCAGTCTTTCAACAACTCGCCCGGCAATTCTACGGCTTTTTAAAATTTCTATCTGATTGGTAATCAGCGTTGTCTGACCGCCAAAGGAGTTCATATTAAATATCTGGCGCTCCATAGAACCGTCGCTTTTAATAATTAAGGTTGTCATCGCTTCATAAACCGGAGTTGCTGTATAGGTGTAATAAATAGTTGCTATAAACACAAGAATGAATGACAATAGTATTATCCATCGTCCACGATAGAGAATACGAATATAATCCTGGATGGAAACCTGACTTTCAAATTCTTCTTCATAATAGTCTGACAATCTGATTTCTCCTTATTTTTTTTAATGCCGTTATATTATAAAAATGTGAATCTAAATAAATAATTTATTAGAACAAGTAATAGAAATCACATTTACCCCTTATTTTTGCCTAAAACTTTACCTACTACATTTTTTATTGAAAATTTCCCTGATTCCGGTTTAACCGGATCAGGTGTTACCTTTTCACCATCAATAATTTTCTTTGGATTATACCATACAAGTTTATTAACATAATTATCATCCAAAGATTCTAATAGCTTGTCGTACGCATCATACATGGTCTGATAGTTACGGCCGATCACATCGTGTGCATCTGAAGCAACAATATTATAAAATTCCATCTGAGCTAACTTTTTTGATACATTTAATACTTTTTTTCCAAATTGGCCAACTATACTGCCGGCATCCATCTGCATCAAACACCCTTGTGAATGCCAATTTAACAATTCACCCATTTTATTGTGCATATAAAAATACCGTTCAGGATGTGCCAGAATAGGTGTAATCCCTTTCATTTTACATTGAAAAATAAACTCATCAATTTTTTGTGGTAATGTAAAAAACGGTAGTTCAAATAATAAATATTTTTTATTAGCATTAATGGTCGACCAGGGAGAATCCAGCCATTTAAATACATCCTCATTAAATAATATTTCAGAAGCCAGAAATATTTTAACTGAAAAATCTCTTTTTAAAACTTCTTCCTGTAATTGCCTAAAATTATCAATAATTAATTGACTAAACTCATCGTTCATCACCTCCGATACATGGGGTGTGGCAACCATATATCGGATATTGTTTTCTTGTGCATGTTCAATCATGCGCAATGATTTTTTTAAATTCCTGGCGCCATCATCAACTCCGAACAAGAAATGTGAGTGTAAGTCTGCAAAAACAATATTATTCATGAATCATTATTCCTGACTAACGCATATCTACAACATGCATATCATTTGAGATTTTCAATTTAAATAAAGAATCCGGCAATTTTGTTTTTATATCAATGTTAGTCAGCTCAAAGGTCGTTGAATTACCATTAACATCTGTTGTTTCAATTTTTTTTATTAACCAGCTTTTATTCTGTACCCAAAGTTTAATTGACTTTACAAAACTTTTTACATCTTCTTTAGGATCTAATCGTAATATAAATATCTTCTTCCCTTTATCTTTTTCTGTGCCAAGGAGAGTGGCATAATACTCCTTAGGGTATTTAAATAAAATATCTCTGGGCAGCATAGCTCCTGAACCCGGCCGTAGATAATCAATTAAAGCTTGTTTGGTTATGTCATTATAAGTCCAGATTGTTTTACCGTCGGTGATTATTTTTTGATCTTCCGATTCAAAACGGTACTGTACGCCGTCTTTTATATATATTTTTCCACTGGTAACTGATTTTGAACCGGTAAGTTTAAAAGTTTCTATTTGATTAAACTCTGTGGTTAGATTATCTACATCTTCATAAGTATCCTGTACATCATCAATAATATCCTGAGCATTCTGAGCCATTAGAACACCAAAGGTAAGTATACTTACAATAGCTATTTTAAAATTCATGTCATATTCCCCAATTCTTCTAAGGTGATAAGGACTTCTCTTGCTTTACTTCCGTCCTGCGTTCCGACAATGCCATCCTGCTCCAACTCATCAATTAAGCGCGCAGCGCGGGAGTAACCGACTTTTAACCGTCGCTGCAGTAAAGAGCTCGAACCCTGCTGATGGTGAACCACAATTGCTCTTGCATCTTCATATAAAGGATCTCTATCCCCGGATCCTGAAGCACCGGAACCGGATTTAGAAGAAGCCGGCTGAGGAACACTATAATAAGGCAGTTTCGGCTGTTTCTTAATATGTTTAATTATAGCTTCCACTTCTTCTGTCGATAAAAACGGATTTTGCAGCCGAACCGGTTTCGATTGCCCCGGCGGCAGAAACAGCATATCGCCATTGCCAAGAAGCTGCTCAGCTCCATTTACATCGAGGATAGTTCTTGAATCTACTTTTGTAGCCACCTGAAAGGCAATTCTTGCCGGGAAATTCGCTTTTATAACGCCCGTAATAACATTTACACTTGGCCGCTGTGTTGCTACAATCAAATGAATCCCCACCGCCCGAGCCATTTGTGCCAGACGCGCGATAGGCGTTTCCACTTCCTTTGCCGCCAGCAGTATTAAGTCTGCCAGTTCATCAATAATTACAACAATATAAGGAAGTTTGGTGAGTTTAAGATCATATGCTTTTTTCTTATATGTTTCTATTTTCTGATTAAACTCAATAATATTACGCACACCAAGATTTGCCAGTTGATCATAACGTTTTTCCATTTCCAGCCCCATGCTATTCAACATACTGACTGCATTATTAGGTGTAGTAATAATCTCCTCGTCTAAATCCGGCCGCCACAACAGGTAATGATTCCGTAATTTTTTATATAATGATAATTCGAGCTTTTTGGGATCAATCATCATAAATTTTACCTTCGCCGGATTGACTGAAAATAATAACGATGCAATTATCGTATTAATTCCCACACTTTTACCAGAGCCGGTAGCGCCGGCAATAAGTAAATGAGGCATTTTGGACAAGTCGGCAATGTAAGATTCACCGGCAATGGTCTTTCCCACGGCAATGGGCAGCTCGAATGATGATTGGATAAATTTCTCAGACCTGATTAATGATTTTAGATATACCATTTGCGGCTTACGATTGGGGATTTCAATCCCTACTGCGGCTTTTCCCGGAATAGGTGCAATTATACGAATTCCTCTCGCTTCCATTGCTAAGGCCAGATCATTGCTCAAATTTACAATAGAACTAACTTTAACTCCGGCAGAGGGCTGCAATTCATAAAGAGTGATCACAGGACCTGCTGTTACTTTTACAACTTTAGCTTTAACTCCAAAATCCAATAATTTATATTCTAAAAGTTCCGCATTAGATTTTAGCTCTTCACGCGTAACCTGGGTATTTTGAGAGCCGGAAGAGTAAAGTAGGTCGGTAGAAGGAAATTTAAACTTTTTTATACTTTCATTAATCAGTTTATCATAATCCAGCTCCACATCCTTCTTTTCTTCTTCCACTTCAAAGCCTAATTCACCATTTTGATTTAATTGTCCAGCAGAATTTTCCGTATGTACCAAACCATCGTCATCAAGTCCGGCTAATATTTCATCCAGAGTTACCTGATTTGCCTTTATGATCTTCTGCTCCGGTGATACCTCGTTTGATATTTTTGTTTCCGGTAATTCGGTCTTTACCGGAATATCAGGGATATCAGGGATATTAATTTCAGGCGGGTTTACAGGCTCCGGCGGAATCAGGATATCCGCTTCCTTTTCATTTTTTTTCTTTGTTTTAAACTCTCTATGCTTTTCTCGTTTTTCTCTTAGATCAGCATATACGCCGCTTAGTTTATATTTAATATTATACAGTTTATTCAGGATAATATAAAACAAATCTGCTACTTCAATACGTATTGTTGCCACCAATAATGCCAGAGAAAAGAGTATTAATGAAGTCAAACCTCCGAATTTTCCAAGATAAAGGACTAATTTCGAAGCAATCCATCCGCCTATCAGTCCGCTGGGATAATATTCTTTGATTATTCCCTGATTTCTAACAGCTTCCGGCATTGCTAAAAAAATAGAAACTACGATGGCCCAAGTTATTAGAAAAGCAATCTGCCTTCCCTGATTTACTGTTTTTTTATTTGTGATTAGATTTATGGCAAAGATCATAATAATAATTGGGAATACTAAAATTGGATATCCCAATGATCCCTGCATTAAATAATAGGATAAAGCAGCTCCTGCCGGGCCAAGCCAGTTTTTTATTGCCACCTGATTACCTGCCACATTCAGATGAACCGGATCTTTTACACTAAAGGATACAATTGCCAGGAATAAAAGGAGTGAGATTCCGGATAAAAGAACTCCCCAAGCTTGTTTTTTAGTTGTTGATCGTTTTCTATTATTTCTTTTTGCCATATATCTACTTATATTTTCTTAACTTATCAATTTAAAAAAAATAGTGTTCAATTACAAGATGTAGAGTCATAAAACAAAAATACCTCTGCATTTGAAGTGTTTTCACAATATTAACCAAAAACAATGAATTATGGATAATTTAGTATCCTGTTAAAAACTGTTTTTTAATCCTGCAATCATCAGGATATTCTTCGCAGGAATAACAATTTTGGTGATAAATTGAAAAAAATATGCTTTGACCATACTAATTCCGGCAGGCAAGCTCAACATAAAAAACGAATATTTGGTTTTAAAGTGTAAGAAAGGATGTTCGATTTTAAAACGAATTATATCATTTAACATTTGGCTTAATCACATCTAATTGATTCTCTATAATTTCACTAAAAACTATTTGGATTTATGTCAAATAGTGTGGGTAATTAAAAATCCAGCCACGGATTCCCACCCTCCTTAAAAATTGGCGCCGTGCCCGCAAATGTTGGCAGGCGGGGGCAGGCAGATTAAACACGGAAAAATACTTGGTATAGTTTTAAAAAATTATTCAGTAAAATTCTCATTTTAGTATTTAAACATAAAACGTATAATTGATATTTCTTTCTCCCTTTTAATCGACTGATGAATCTGCAATATATTAAAAATAAAGCTATTAAAGAGCTCTTTATGATATCAGAGACGGAGAAACGAAAATAAAAGACATTCAGATTTTTCATTCAGGATTTGGGCAATAGTTTTAGATAGTAATTTCATTATTTATTCCAAGCTTTTCTGTGTTAATCTGTGGCAAAAACGTTTTTAAATTTATTTACCTATAGAAAACGACATAGACCCAACAACAGTCATCAATTTATTCATATTATATTCAGGTGTAATATCAAAAATATTTTGGCAGGCACAAAATTCTATATCATTCTGCAAACCAATAGATAATAAATATTTACCATGTTTCGTGTTAGCAAGAAATGTTTGAATCTCACTATCGTTTAACACATCCAATACACCTTTTACCGATTTTACAGCATTGTATCCCCAACGCGCGCCGTCTTCAATATCCAGATTACAGACCAAACTATTTATTGTCGTAACCATTAACCCCGCGCAAAATGCGTCTTCTAAGGAAAACTCACCCTCCCTGCCGGCACATAAGATCGTTATATCATTTCCAAAAGAAAGCGCTTTATTAACAACCGCCCTCAAATTTACAAAAGCGCCAATTAAAATATGCTTTGCTTTTTTCGCGGCAAGAAGGGCTTTCGTTCCATTCGTTGTTGTGTATATTAGATTTCTATCTTCAATATATTCCCGTTTATAATCAAAAGGCGAATTACCAAAATGAAAATTATCCGGTTTCAATCCTTTTCTTTCACCACAAAGTAAAAGCGTATTATCTCTATTATATAACTTTAAAGCGTCTTCAACTTCTAAAACAGGCGTAATACTTTTACTCCCATTGGCGAAAGCGGTAACAATAGCAGACGATGCCCGCAGAACGTCGATAACGATGACCGTTTTATTCTCTATTTCCGTTAGTTCTTTTCGATTATATACGATATCAATTTTCATGGAATAAAATTCTTACATAAATAAATTTGAATTACCAAAATTCAGATTCCCGCTTAAAACATGCGAGAATGACAGTCTTGATGCTATTCGCTTAATTTCTTTATTCACCTCTTTTTTACAGATATGCTTTTGAGAAAGATCAAATCCTTGAAACTTTTATTTATTCGTGCCATCTGTGTAATTCTCGGATTAAAAAAAATTATACAAACGGGGGTTTAATAATAACTGCCGGGACCATTTTCTTACGTACCTCTATGGAAATTTCGGTACCAATCTTGGCAAATTCTTTAGCTACATAACCCAGCCCGATCCCTTTTTCAAGAATGGGAGAAACCGTCCCGCTCGTAACGACGCCAACTTCCCGGCCATCTTTATATATTTTATATCCGTGCCTTGGAAAACCGGACTCATTAAGAGTAAAAGCGACCAACCTGCGCTTTAATCCGGCTTCTTTAATTTTCAATAAAGCTGTTTTGCCGATAAAGTCATCCGTATCTAATTTTGTTACCCATCCCAAACCGGCTTCAAGAGGATTCGTTTTTTCATCAATATCATTTCCATACAAACACATCTTTTTTTCCAGACGCAGCAAATCTCTGGCTCCCAGGCCGATGGGTTCTACATTGAACTCTTCCCCTGTTTCGAATACCGCATTCCAGACGTCAACGGCATATTGATTTTCAAAATAGAGCTCAAATCCCGGTTCACCGGTATACCCGGTTCGCGAAATAATCATAGGAAATCCCGCTAAATTGCCTTCCGTAAACCAGTAAAATTTTATCTCTGCAAGATTTACATTTGTTAATTTTTGTAATATTTCTTCTGCTTTTTTACCCTGAACTGCTAACTGAGAAATTTTTTCACTAATATCCGTTATCTCACATTCGTCTATCTTGTGATCGATAATCCATTGCAGGTCTTTATCTTTATTAGAAGCATTGACAACCAACAGATATTTATCGGCAAAACGATAAACCAGGATATCATCTACAATACCGCCGGTCTCATAACACATGGCTGAATATTGAACCTGTCCTATTTGTAACGTTGACGCATCATTTATTGTAATACTTTGGACCATCTCCAACGCTCTATCACCGGCAATCTCAATCTCTCCCATATGCGAAACATCAAACACACCAACCGTTTCACGTACCCGGCGGTGCTCGCTGCGAATACCTCCGTACTGGATCGGCATATAATACCCGGCAAATTCAACCATCTTTGCACCCGACTGAGTATGAATATCATGAAGGGCTGTCTTTTTTATACTCATTTCATCTCCAAAAAAGTCATTTATTAGTTATTTGTTCCGATTTCTAAATTTAATATGACCTAATTTGAGCGATAGTTAATTAATTATATAAAAACTTGGTATTAAATAAGCTCCCTGAGCTTGTCGAAGGGGCGCTTGCAGTGAGCATGTCGAACTAACGGGGCTTCGACATGCTCAGCCACCTTACAGTTTTTATCACCCAATTGGTTTTACAAATTTGTTAAAATTACAATACTTTTAATAAGAATAACATAATTTAGCCATGATTGTTCTAAATTTCAAAAGAGATTTTCATCATTTTGAACTAAATTAACTCTTTTTTTAAAAATTGTCCGGTATAGGAATCCTTTACCTTAATGATATCCTCCGGTGTACCGCTTACGATTATCTGTCCTCCACTATCGCCGCCTTCCGGACCAATATCAATTACCCAATCCGCAGTTTTAATAACATCTAAGTTATGTTCTATTACAAGCACTGTATTGCCTTTGTCAACAAGATTGTTTAATACGCTAAGCAGCATATTAATATCTTCAAAATGAAGGCCGGTAGTCGGTTCATCTAATATATAAAATGTATTACCCGTACCAATTTTCGATAGTTCGGTAGACAGTTTTACACGCTGGGCTTCACCGCCGGATAGCGTAGTTGCCGCTTGTCCGAGATGAATATATCCCAATCCCACATCATAAAGTGTCTGCAATTTTCGCTTAACGGTGGGAATATTGACAAAAAACTTTAACGCTTCCGAGACAGTCATGTCAAGCGTATCGGCAATAGATTTTCCTTTATATTTTATCTGAAGTGTTTCGCGGTTATACCGCCGCCCCTTGCAAACTTCACATTGCACATAAACGTCCGGTAAGAAATGCATCTCTATTTTCTTGACGCCATCGCCTTCACAGGCTTCACAGCGCCCTCCTTTGACATTAAAACTAAACCGCCCCGGTTTATAGCCGCGTATTTTAGATTCCGGTAACTGACTGTAAACATCTCGGATAGGTGTAAATAATCCTGTATAAGTGGCCGGATTTGAACGAGGTGTCCGCCCGATTGGCGACTGATCCAGATCAATGACTTTATCAATATATTTTAATCCCGTTATCTCTTTGTAGGCAAGAGGGTGTTTTTTGGATTTATAAAAATGACGGGACATAATTTTAAAAAGCGTTTCATTAACCAA
>JAUVIB010000014.1 GCA_030592985.1 Calditrichaceae bacterium
TGATCCCTATTTAAATTGGGCTTTTGGCGCTCTTTTTGAGTACAAAATGAGTGAAAAATGGTATCTGGGGTTCGATCTTACTTTAAAAACACCCGCTGGTGCAACAAATATCGATCCGCTTTTTCCACCCGATAGTTCCATATATGACCTTACCAAGGATATTAAGACTACATTAAAGTCTAATTATATTTCGCTTCCGGTCTGGATAAAATATAAAACCGGTAAATTTAAATGGGGTGTTGGAGTGCAAGTGGCTTATCGGACCGGTTCGACTCAGATAACCGAGGGTACAACTATTTACGATGTTGATTTTAAGGGTGAATATGATGTGGACAACCTCGATTTACTCAATCGGTGGGATTTTGGGTTATCAGGTACAATCGATTACTATTTTGACTTAGACAAAGATATGAAAAGCCTTCGACTTAGTCTTAAATATTCCTACGGATTAACAGATATTGTAAAAAATAATAACGGTGATGGGCTCTATAATTCTCAATTATTAGTCGCCCTGGGGATTCCCATAGGCGGTACAGACAAATAAATTTTAAATTATTAACATGCATATTTAAAGGAGATTACACAATGAAAGCTACAATGATATTAATAACCATTCTATCACTAATGGCAACAACTCTTTTTGCACAAAAGAGTAAGGCTGAACTTGCCAAGGCTACCCAAAACCCATTGGCAGCAATGTATAGTTTACCATTTCAGAACAATACGACTTACGGTTATGGCGATTTTAATCGCGCCCAAAATGTTTTAAATATTCAACCGGTATTGCCATTTAGCTTAAGCAGTAAGATTAATTTGATCAACCGCATAATTCTTCCGGTAATTACACAACCTTCGTTTACAGAAGATAAAAGCTCAACCGGTACAGGCGATATAAGCTGGTCGGCATGGCTATCTCCCAGTAAAGCAAGCAAAATCATTTGGGGCTTAGGACCAGTTATGCAAATACCGACGGCGTCATCAAGTGAGTTTGGCAGTGGCGAATTTGGTATTGGCCCATCTTTTGTAGCTCTAACCATGATTGATAAATGGGTTGCCGGAATTGTTACTAACAACGTGTGGACTTTTGGTGATAAGGAAGAGAATAAATTTATATTTCAATATTTTATTAATTACAACTTGCCCGATGCGTGGTACATTGTTTCTGCACCCATCATGACAGCTAATTGGAATGCATCTAGTGATAATAGATGGGTTGTTCCCTTTGGTGGAGGTGCTGGAAAAGTAATAAAAATTGGGAAACTTCCTATAAACATAAATGCCCAAGTTTTTTATAATGTTGTAAAACCAGATGGAATTGGTGACTGGCAATCGAGAGTACAAGTGCAATTTTTATTCCCAAAAGGTTAATTGATCATAATTTATTAATTCAATCATATTAAATGAAGAACAAACTAATGAGAAAAAATAGTTTCTTAAATCTAATACTAGTTATAATTTTTCTACTTTCATGCAGTAATGATATTACTGAGCCAATAACCCTTGTTGCCAATGCCGGTACGAATCAGGAGGTTAATCCACTTGAATTAGTTACTCTAGATGGAACTAAATCGCAAGGTCCAAGTGGATTTACATATGAATGGATTTATAGTGGAGATGTTCCTGAAAGTAAAATAAATTTTGAAAACAAAAATTCTGCACAACCTACATTCATTCCACCCATTGATGGTGTCTATGCATTTACAGTAAAAGTTGCATCCGGTAGTGATTATGATGAAGACGAAGTAACGGTTGTCTCTTCCGGTGCTATTGAACTTGGCGGAACTCTCACTGAAGATCTGCAGCTCATTAACATTCAACCTGATGCATCCTTACCTGATTATATTGTAACCAGAGATATTATTGTTGAGAATGGGATTACACTTTCAATTGTAGAAAATAATGTTCGCATAAAATTTGAGGAAGGAGCCGGGATTCAAGTTCAAAATGATGGTGTACTAACAAATATTGACTCAACTGGAATCTCTGGCTATGAGTGCGATCTTTATGGTGATGCTGGTTGGAAGGGGATCCTTATTAAAGGTGCGAAAATAAGTTTGAATAATGCCGAAATTGAAAATGGCGGCAAAACAGCTTTCTTTGGTTATGATGAACCAGCAGTTATAACATTTACCGGAAAATCATCAACTCTAACGGATTTATCAAATAATAATTTTGTTAATTCTCAATCTTATGACATTTTGGTACTTGATAATCCTCAAGGTTCCGGCAGAGTAAAAAACAACCGACTTTCTTATAAAATTCCTATTAAATCACCCATTACATTTATGAAATTTTGGCATTCGGGTGAACCTCATATTTTCCCTGCAGAATATGATTATTGTCACTTGATACCTGGTGGTAAAGATAAAATAGATGATATCAGCGGAAGCTTTGTTTTTCATGAAGGTGGCAAATATTATATAGATGGTGACTTTTGGTCTGCTACATCAGTTGAACTTTCACGAAATACAACTCTCTATATGAAAGCTAACTCAGCCATTTATACAGAGGGAAATTTTGTAATACACACTTGGATAGAAAACGAAGTATTGATCGAAGGATTAAATGGCGCTAACTGGAAAGGTATTGCAGTAGCCTCAGATAAAGAAATGAAAATTAATGATGCAACAATTAAAAATGCCGGATATGGAATAATCAAGATAGGTTCCTTTGAAGCAAAAGTACAAGCAGCTTTATACTCTCCAAATCCCAGCATTGCTTCAAACATAGGTTACATCGATTTCTCGAAAATAATCAACAGTGGTGGATATGGTTATTATAGTGAATCTAAAAAGAAAGTAAATTTTAGGATTAGAGGAACATTGTTTAAGAATACTGCACTACCCGCGATAAGAACAAACACCGCATCCGTAGGCAGAACTATAATTGCTACTAATTTTCCAAACACATTTGAATTAGCACCAGGCCTTGCTGCTTATCTCGTAGAAGAAGATGGTATTCCTTATGACCCATGGATGGGTCTTGGTGATGACAATTTTTACCTGATTGATGCTAACATACTTGACGGTTCAATGTTTTCTCTATATTCTGGAGCGATCTTAAAATTTAAGGCGGGTCGATCTCTTATTCGAGATATAACCAATTATAATTTATATTTTTTGGGCACACCTAGCAAACCGATAATTTTAGATAGTGAATTAGGGACACCAGGAACATGGGGTGGTATTTATCTTGGAAGCAATTACCGGATAGAAAACACAATAATAAAAAATGGCGGTGAATTTTTGCTCCCAAACGCTAGTGAAATGGCAAACATAGTTTCAGCAATTCCAGCAGGAGATAATGGCGTATACATTATGCAAGAATCTACTATCTCAAATAGTGCAGGATATGGAATAGTTATTGAAGCTAATACTAAAAACTTTGAATTTGAAAATCCAGAGTTTAATAATACTTTCGAAAATAATGTTCAAGGTAACATTATTAGAAAATAATTCGGTTTTTACTTGGATCGTGAATCAATTTTTGATTTCGATCCAAGTAATATTTGCTCACTCTTTTTATTTAACTGAGATTATTAATTAACATAACTGCCGAAATTAGGAAAAATATCTTGTACATTAAAATAAATAAACGTTTGAAATTATTATTTTATAAATTTTAGATGACAGTAATGACAAAAAACATAATGCTCTTTTCACATCTATTCATGCTTGTTTTATTGGTTTTATCATCCCCAATTTATGGACAATCTCATGATGAGATAGTTATTCATAAACATGAATTTAGAAATTTCAGAATGGCTGTAAACTTGGGTCATGGCTATATTCCATCAGCAACAACTGCTGACAATAAGTTTGTAGTTTTGCCTGTGTGGGGTCTTGATTTTCAATATTGGTTCAACAGTAAATGGGGTATTGCACTTAAAAATGATGTTGAAATAGCAAACTATTTTATAGAAGTAACGGGTAAAAGTTCTGAAACTCTTGAAAGGGAAAATCCGGTTATTATTTCTTTGCCGGTATTGTTCAGCCCATGGGAAAATGGATTCACTTTTTTACTGGGACCAGGTATCGAACTTGAAAGTGGTCATAATTTTTCAATTTTCAGATTAGGTGTAAGTTATGAATTTGAACTATCAGGGCATTGGGATTTTGCCCCTGAATTGGTTTATGATCTCAAAGACGGACATATCAATGCCCTGACCATTGCCATAGGTGTGGGAAAGAGATTTTAAAGAAAGCGAAATTTTTTATGAATAGTATAAAGTAATACCTAATTAACGGATTTTTATCTGATATTAAGAAAATAATAAATCAAATTAATTATTAAAAAAAAGGAGCAGCAACATGCTAAAAACAAGAATCCTAACTCTCGGTATTGTATTATTTAGTATTTCAGTAAGTTTTGCACAATTAAAACCAATGACGCAAGAAAAAAATGTCAGGGGGATTGAACTCATCGGTATGTATGGATATCAATTTGGCGGTTCCTTTAACGCCTATAAAGGTAAACTTACTATTAACGATTCGGATAATATGATGTTTGCTATTAATATTCCTATGAAATATGGCATGATGGTTGAGTTGTCTTACGGTCGTCAGAATACCTATTTAAAATTTAAAGAATATGGAACAAACATTACAGAAAATATTTCTGACCTGGCCATAGAATATTACCAAATCGGAGGTATTAAGGGCATAAAAAAAGGGAACTTGGTGCCCTTCGGTCAATTCTCACTTGGTGCGACCCGTTTTCATCCCACGGCATCGAACTATACTGATCAATGGACATTTTCTATAACCTTAGGACTTGGCGCTAAAATTCATATTAACGAGCGTTTTGGTCTGCGTTTACAAGCAAATATGTTAATCCCCATGCGTTTTTCAGGTGTAGGATTCTGGTTTGGTTCCGGGGGCGGAAGTGCGGGGATAACAGCAGATGGAATTTTACAAGGTAATATTATGGGCGGACTCTTTATTAAAATCTAATCAATATTATTTATTTAAAAAGGAGGACTTTGAGAAAGCATAAAAATGGTTTATTCTAGTAGTAGAACCTGGCATGTTGTATTTATACGGGCTATATTTTTTATTCTATTTTCTTTTCCGTTAACTGCTCAATCGCAGGACAATTTAAGTACTCAATTATGGATTGACGCTAATCCATACTATTTTTTTACACCAAAAATAGAAGTATATGGTGATATTGGAGGGCGTTGGATACTGGAAGGAGATAACTATAAGCGTGTAGTCATTCGCTCTGCTGTGCGCACACCACTTGGAAGTGAATTCTTTTTAAGCGGTGGGATTGGTAATTTTATTAATATTAATGAAGGCAGCAGTAATGTGTGGGAGATTAGACCGTTTCAGGGCTTATTAACTTACTGGCCAAGCGGCAGGCTTCCTATACAGCACTATCTCAGGTTTGAACAGCGTATAGAATTTGATACTAAGAATTGGGATAGGACTATTTCCACACGGTTGCGGTATCGCATGAGACTTTCACATAAATTGGGCGCTATTCAACCTGACCGCTTTTGGAGAATGACGCTCGGTTGGGAAGGTTTTTTTAAATTAACAGAGCAAAAAGGGCAGATTGAAGAACAAGTTCGTATTACAGCCGGATTGGAAAGAAACTTTCGCAAGGATTTTCGTTTACGGTTAGAAGTGACCTGGCAGAAAGAAAGTTTAAAATTTATATCAAACAATTCGGTTGAAAGTATTTATATACGATTAAGGTTATATCAGAATTTGAGACTGCTGCTTTAAGCTAAGTTTTATATGGATAACAGGGAAGCCATTTTGTGAAGTCTGGCATCCTTATAGCATATCCGAGTTCAAATAAGTGGAAATAGTAATTATGTTGATTTCTCAATATGCAATAGCATAACGTAGTGTCTGATCGAAAAGTGAGGAAAATGTAATTTCTAGCTAAGTCGCCTGCCCGTCTCTGACGCGGAGAAATCTATAAATCATTGTAAATGTTAAAGTTAAGATTTCTTCCCGACGCGTCGGGATCGAAATGACGAAAAATGTGACTTTTCGTTCAGACACTACGTAAATATATTTAAATTGATTGAAAACTAAATTATATATTTTAAATTAACCCAATAATCATAACATGAGGAGATATGAAATGAAAACCTTAAATCTAATTTTTCTTTATACTTTTCTTATCACAACGTTTTTGTTTGCGGATACTGTTGTGTTGAAAAATGGCCTCAAGCTTGAAGGTAGCTATAAAGGGGGAACGGAAACAATTATTAAGTTCGAAACAAGCGGCTCCGTACAGGAGATTGCTGTCAGTGAAATCAAATCGCTTACTTTTTCAGCGCCTGCACCGTTATCTTCAGCGCCGACTCCGGCTGTTGACGCAACGGCTGCGGGGAGTGCTACAGTGGTTTCTCAGGCTTCGGGACCTATAACGGTTCCTGAGGGTACCATGATGATGGTTAAAATAGACAAAGCAATAAGCACCGCGGCACACTCAAAAGGGTCGGTCATTACAGCTGTTTTAGATGCTGATATTGTAGTAAACGGGCAGGTTGCAGCTGCGAAAGGTACAAAGTTATATGGAACTGTTTTGGAATCGGTTGGCGGAAAGCGGATAGGCAAGCAGAAAATAGCCTTTCAATTAACTTCCATAATGATTAAAAATGAAAAAGTACCCATTTCCACATCGCCGTTAGGAGCTGAGGGCGGAAAAGGCGGGGCCTTAAAAACAGTAGCCGGAGCAGCGTTAATAGGAGGTGCCGTTGACGGTAAATCGGGAGCCAAAACAGGCGCTTTAATCGGAGCCGGCGCTGCCGTTCTGGCCGGTGGTAAGCACATTCAAATTCCTGCAGGAACATTAGCGGAGATTCCTTTAGATGCTCCATTGATAATTAAATAAACTATTAATGGTCTTTAGTCGCTTGGGTGTACAAATCGACAATTTATTGTCGATATACTTAATAGACCCAAGAAAGTGTCATTCAAACATTTTTCCTGCCTTTGGCAAGGCGGTATGTGTTAAGCCGGAATCTAAATAGTGTCTGAACGAAAAGTGAGGAAAATGTCATTTCGAGCGAAGTCGCCTGCCCGCCAATTTTTTAAGGCGCGGAGAAATCTATAAATCATTGTAAATGTTAAAGTTAAGATTTCTCCCTATGGTCGAAATGACGAAAAATGTGACTTTTCGTTCAGATACTAAATATTGTTTGTTCCAGATAATTTGATTTATTCATGTTTTCAAAATTTAGATTCCCGATAGAAACGTTCGAGAATGACAATCTAATGTCTTGAATCCAAGTTCAGCGATGAAATCTACTTGGTTGGTTCTGGCTTGTCCAGGTTAGGTATTTAATTTCTTTCAAAAATACTTCATATTGCATTCAATAAAGAATAGGTAATTTAACGTTCTAATTGATATCGTTTAAAAAAAATGTTTTATCGATTTATCATTGATAGGTTGATACAAAATAATAATTAAAATCTACTTAATATATACTTTACAAAAGGAGAACGAAATGAAGCACATTAAATTATTATTAATTTTAGGTCTATTTATTATTTGGGGTTGTTCTTCACTTGCTTACAAAACAGATTTTGACCCTGATATTGATTTTAGTACCTATAAAACGTATATGTGGTATGCAGGGAAAATGCCTGCCGGTGATGCCCTAAATGCAAATCCGCTGGTTAAAAAGCGTGTTGCCGCCGCTATTGACAAAGCTTTACAAGCCAAAGAATATTCTATCGGGACTGAAGATGCATATGATTTTGTAGTTATTATCCATGCCGGAACAAGAGAAAAAACACAGATAACCAGTTATGGTTATAGCGGTTATGGATACGGTCGCTATGGTAGAGGCTGGGGCGGCTATGGTGGATATGGCGGACATTATGGCGGAACAGATGTTTACCAATATGATGAAACCACATTGGTAATTGACATTATGGATGCAAAGAAGAAAGAGATGGTCTGGCGTGGTACTGTAACAGGCGTTGTCAAAGAGAATCCCGATAGGGAAGAGCAGGAAGAAAATATTAAAAATGTAGTGGAAAAAATGTTGAGTGATTTTCCTCCGGAGAAATAAGAACAGAATCTCGAAATACTTGGTATAGGGTAAAAGTAGGGCCTTAAATTGAATACTGTCATCACCCTTTGCATTATTATCTTTAACTTATCAATGTCTATCCCTTATCCTATACCTTTTTACTTTATAAATTCTATCTTATAACTATTCATAGACGCTGAATATTCACACCAACAAAGGAATAATGAATAACGGTTGAAAATTTTTTTAAAATCAGCCTGTCCTGAACTTGATGTGGGATTAGTCGTTGTTCGATATTTGTTTTTTTATTAAAAATTGTCCATGGGACTCCTTCGGAGAAATTCCGACAACCGCAGATGGATTATTTATCTAATATCCGTAAAATATTGTTTTTAATTTTTTGTATGGTTGATATCATACTATTCACTTCTTTGTCAGACAGGCCATGTGTAACAGATGCGACAAAGCTTTTACCAACTTCATTTGCTTTATGAATTACATCTTTACCTGCTTCTGTAATTGTAATTAAATTTAATCTTCTATCCGCCGGATATTTTTTACGGGCCACATAATTATTTTTTTCCAGGTTATCAATAATCCGTGTAGTAGTTGAATTATCACGCAAACTTTGTTCGGATAACGTTTGCATTGAAACCCTATCATTTTCTAACAAAAGATTTAGTATGCCTACCTGTTCCATAGTAAGATTTATATCGTTTTTATGTAATAATCTACTATATGCTTTTCGTGATAAATATCCGGTTGTTCCAATATGATATGTAGCAGATTCCATTCTAAAGGGCTTAGTCAATATGTACTCCAAATAAAACTTCTTTTTACGGTGTACATAAATTTAACAAATTTTTAATTATGTGCAACCGGAAAAATTGCACTTTGTAATACTTTTTATTTTGTACCCGGACTTTCATACTGTCCCATCCAAAAAACACCAACCGGAAAAAGTTGATAGCTTGTTAGTTTATTCTTAACAAAAGGCAGCTCGTTTAGTATAATATGAGCGCTTTCTTCATCATCTGCGTTTACATAATAAACCATGCTGGGGATAAAACTTTTCCCGCTGCTGTAGCCTTCAATATCGAGGTAAGCATTTTCAATTTGACCCGTTTGCCATAATTCCAATGTTTTATCATTTTGCTTCTGAAGATTTTTCAGAATATCGTCTTTGCTGCCCTGTGTATTGAATACAGCCGCAAAAGATTTTTTTGTACCGATTACATTTAAAGCATCTGTATTCCGGCCCAGGTATTTTTGACCAACACGATAAAGTGTGTATGATGAAATCCTATTTTTTACAAATAACATATTATCTAAATAAACTTTAGCTGCCTGCTTATCTTTAGCTTTAATAATAAATGAAATGTCCGGGAATTGTTCTCCGGTAGAAAATTCAGCATCAGGATTAAGATAAATATTCTCAACAATATCTTTTTCCCATAAATCATTTAACTCTTGAGCCTGTTTTGTAAGGGAACTTAAAACATGTTCTTTATCCATTGTCTCCCAATGCCAGACGACAGCATAATTATATCTCCCTTTATATGTTTCCTTAACTTGATCTGCCTGTTGTTTGTTCTGGCATGATAGCATATAAAATGATAAAATTAGAATCACTGAATAAATTAATGACTTATACATTAATATTCCCCCAAACGATTATTTCTTAATTTCTTTCTTAGTTTTAGACATAATATATTCAATTGCAGCTTTTATCTGTTTTTCTGTACAATCGGTGCAACCTCCCTTTATCTCATGTCTTTTCGTACCTTCGTTTATATGTTTTGTCATAACAGGTAAACCCTGTTCAAAAAACACTTCCCAATCATCCCAATCACCCATTTTCGGTGCGCCTGTCATCCATCCTTTAAAACCGCCGGTATGGCATGAAGAGCAGGTTTTATCAAATAAAATTTTGCCGATGTTTTCTTCATCTTGAACTAAAAATGAATTAGCGCCTATAATCAGACTGCTTAAAATAAAAATAACTACAAATAATATCTTCATATTTCCCCCTTGTATTATCATAAAATTTATCTGAAACTGAATTCCTCAAAATGAATATCGTTAATTGATACTCCTTTCTGGAGTAATTGTTTAATATAACTTTCCCGCATGGCTTCGGGTCCGCATATAAGTATAGAAGTATTTTTAAGTTCAACGCTTTTATACATTTTGTCAATTGAAAAAAGGCCCTGATTTTCCGTATCACTTAATACAAAATTTAAGGTTGGTTTTTTAGCGGCAATATTTTCAATTTCTTCCTTATAACTGGCTTGTCCAATTGTTTTAACACTCCAAACCAAGGTAACATCATATTCATTATCAACTTCTTTTAAAAAGGATAAAAAAGGAGTGATTCCAATTCCACCGGCCAACCATAGTTGTTTCTTATATTTTACTTTTTTGAAATTAAAACATCCAAACGGGCCTTCAACCTTTGCTGAAGTTCCTTCTTTTAAGGAAGTTTGTAAATCGGCGGTGTAATCTCCTAACGCTTTTACAGTAAGCCTTAAATTGTCATCAGAGGAATATCCACTAATTGTAAAAGGGTGCGGTTCATTTTTATTTATATTTTCAAACGAGATAAATGCAAATTGTCCTGCCTCAAAAACCAGTTTTTTATTTAATGGTTTTAGAAGGATTTCCATCATATCATTTTTAAAACGTTTTATTGCGACTACATCATAATTCAATTTTTTATTAAAAATATTATACAGGAATGCTCTGTAAAACCAGGCGACTATACCGATCAAAGCCATTAAATATACATATGTTCGTACAATCGGCAATTGACTTGTAAGTGTAGGAACGTTGAGTGAATGAGCAATTCCCATTAAATAGAAAAATCCCATTAGTTTATGAAAAATCACCCATTTATGGTATTTAAATTTTCTTTTAAATAGGGGAGATGCTGCTATTATTACTCCAATTAGTATTAAAACAAGTGAGTAAAATCCCAATGGTTTGCCAATTGTATATATCGGGTCTCGTGGAACCACAATAAAATGAAAAAGAAGAAGTACAATTGCAATCACTCCGGATCTTCTATGTATTAAATACATTTTATCCAATCCGCCAAATATTTTCTCAACCCATCGTGCTCTTGTAGCCATTAAAAAGTTTGCGGCAAAAACTGTTACAACCCAAGACGAAAATACTTCTCCGGCAATATGTTTAGAGCTGTATTCATAACTTCCGTTATACAAATACATATCTATCAGCCAAAAAATAAAATGAATTGCAATAATAATAGGAAAGTATATTTCTTGTTTTAAAATTCGCATAATGTCCCCTCACATTATTTAGTTTGTATGTGCAATATTTGTAGATACAAAGATATATGTAAACGACTAATTAGTCAAATATTTTTTGACAACCACTCATTCTGTTAATAAACATACCTGAATAGATATTATTTTCTCGGAATTAAAGGGCAAAACAGATGTTTTGTCCATATTATAAATAATCATAAACTTTCATCGGTTTGATCCTTCTTCCAATCTGGACATCCAATTCATCTTTTAAAAAACAACCTAATCATTGTTCCATAATTTATTTGAATGTACACCGAAAATGTATAAATTGATTTATGTAAATCATTAAAAATATGTATTTTATGTATGTAAACATTTTGAAAATATAGATGGAAAATAGTTTCTCATTTAACCCTATCCCCCAACCCCTTTCCCTAAAAAAATAGGGCAAGTGGAGAAATGTTGCTAAATTTGCCTTGTAATGGATTAAAAAGCCCCTTCCCTTTTTATGTAACAATGTCATTAAGTTAACGTTATTTGTTTTACACCATGATACGATACCTTTTTCATAATAAAAAAAAAGAAAGTTCCCTGAGCTTGTCGAAGGGACGATGGGGCTTCGACAAGCTCAGCCACCTTACTAATCTAATTTTGTACGAATTGATCTTATTAAAATATAATCCTTAACTTAATGACATTGTTTTTATGTAAGGAAAGGGATTTAGGAATGGGTTAAAAAATGCAGATAAGACAAATACATTTTTAACTCATTGTAAAATATGTTTTTAAGGGCTTAGACTAATAGGAATGCACTTTTGGGAGATATGTAAAAAATGGGGGACATTCAATTCCATAATTTATTTGATGTTTTATTGGCAAATTTTAGTTATATTCTTTTCATATCCAAAAAATTTATTAGGCCCGGTAAATATTAATCTCTTCAAGGCAATCAAATCATAGGGAAAAATTAGTGAGAAATTTAATATCAATTTTGTTTCTCTTTTGTTTAATAGGTTGTTCAGTTTTTGAAGAAGATAAAAAAACAAGAATTATACCGGCAGAATCTGTAAAAGAAATTACCATTTCAGGCAGATCCGTTAACTTCAATGTTTCTTGTAGGATTCCTACGCCTTGCTGGGAATTTTACAAATATGAAGAAACGGTTGACGAAACATATTATTTTATTAAATTTTTCGCAAAGATAACAGATCAGGCTGTATGTCCGCAAGTTGTTTCTTCACTCGATGCATACTATAAAGTAAATGTTCTTAAAAACGGTGAATACATTTTTCACTTTTTTCAAAATGATACAACCGGTTTAGATACGATTATTGTTATTCAATAATTGTAATGGGTCAGTAGATTGGGAATTTGGAACGAATTGACTGTGTCAATTCAGCATCGACATAGTCGATGCACTCCAAAAACAACATTACTTCCCAAACCACTGAGGGATTACCAATAATTTGTTTAGAGGAAAAATTAATGCCCATTCGAATATTTTCATTTTTTCTGATTATCACTTTTTGGATCAATACAGTTTCCGCTGATCAATCACCCTCCGCTGAATGTGGTATTCCCCTGATAAAAAATTATATTCCAGACCAGTACAATGCCCACGGACAGAACTGGGCAGCTTTGCAGGATAGTAACGGTTTTCTCTATTTTGGTAATACGGATGGTTGTGTATTACAGTTTGACGGTGTTCGTTGGCGGCAAATTCCGGTGCCTAACGGCAGCATTGTTCGTTCACTTGCGCTGGGTTCAGATGGGACTATTTTTGTCGGTGCACAAAATGAGATCGGTTTCCTTAAAACGAATCCTTCCGGATATTTGCAGTATGTTTCCCTGCTTCCGGAACTAGATGAAAATGTATGTAATTTTGGCAATGTCTGGCAGCTGCATGTGGCACATGACACTTTATTCTTCAATACACGTCAGTATCTGTTTCGCCGTGTGAACAATAAATTCCGGGTCTGGAAAGCCAAATCCACATTCCATACTACATTTAAATTGCCGGGCTATAAACTGTTCGTCCAGGAGAAGCAAACAGGGTTGATGCAGCTAAGTGGGGATTCACTGCAATTGATTCCCGGCGGTCAGCAATTTAAAAACGACAAGGTATATGCCATATTGCCCGCGCCTGATGGAAAAATTCTGATTGTAACGCGGACCTCCGGTTTGTTATTATTTGACGGGAAAAAAATTACTCCAATTCATTCTCCGGTCAATAAATGGCTGATAGAAAACCAGGTGTATTATGGTATTCGGCTTCGCAATGGTAGCTATGCACTGGCTACACTACGTGGCGGTTTGGTATTATTGGATGCATCCGGACGGATAATTAACATTATAAATAAAAACAGCGGTCTACAGGATGAAAACGTGTGGCATGTATTTCAGGATCATCATAATGGGCTATGGCTATCGCTTAATAAGGGAATTTCTCGTGTGAATTTTCCATCGCCGGTATCTGTATTTGATGAGTGGAACGGTTTACAGGGTAACGTGCAGCATATCGTGCGTCATAATGGTACTTTATTTGCCGCCACCGGTTTAGGTGTGTATCGTTTGCAGCATGCGACAACTTCGACCTCAGCACATTTTACAGCATTGCCTGAACTGAAAGGGCAGACCTGGGCGCTGCTTTCACTGCCTGATGAGCTGTTGATCTCTAACAATTATGGTGTATTCAGTTTTCAAAATGGCCGCCTGCATAAACTAACGGCTAAAAGCTCCTGGATGCTGTATCGCTCAAAACGGAATAGTAACAGGATTTTCCTTGGACTTGATGAAGGGGTTGCCTCGCTTTATAGGAAACAGGGAGAATGGATCGATGAAGGACGAATTTCAGGAATCAGTGAAGAAGCGCGAACTCTTAGTGAAGATAGTACCGGTAATTTATGGATCGGTACTGTAACCAATGGTATTTTGAAGTTGGATTTTAATGGCGGATTTTCGCAGCAGCCAAAGATTACTCTTTTTAATAAAAAAGACGGTTTACCCGCCGAGACCTATAATTTGGTATTTCCTGCGCAGAATGATGTGTTATTTGGTACGATGCACGGACCATATCAATTTGATTTACTCTCTAAACGTTTTTTGCCACTACAAAATCCGCTAACCATTACACCCGAAAAAAAATTCTATACTGTTATGGCTGTCGACCGGAAAGGAAACATTTGGTTTAACAAAGGGAAACAACCGTCTCTGCTTCGCTATGTTTCAGAAAAATCATGGCAGAAGGATGATAAATGGTTATGGCAGATTCCCCCTGTTCCGGTTTATACGATTTTTCCGGAAGATAGCGGTGTTATTTGGTTTGGTGGTCCGGAAGGTGTTATACGCTTCGATACACGACAGATAGTTACTTCAGATATACCGTTTCGCAGTTTTATCCGCCAGGTTTCTATTGATAGAGACAGTGTTCTCTTTGCAGGACAAGCAAGCGCAATAATAGTAGAACCAACTCTGCCTTATAATCAAAAGGAGTTACACTTTGTCTTCGCCGCACCATTTTATGGTCAGCCTGGCCTGGTATCTTTTCAGTACCGATTAAAGGGATTTATAGATACCTGGTCCGGATGGAGTACAGAACCGTGGAAAGATTATACCAATCTTAGTGAAGGCCGTTATGAATTTCAGGTACGGGCGCGAAATGATTTTGGTACTATCAGTACTCCGGCTATTTTCACCTTTCATATACTGCCGCCGTGGTATCGCAGCATATGGGCGTTTGCCCTGTCTCTTGTCGCAATTGTAGCATTTATGTATGGCGGCAGTCGTTGGTTGATAGCAGAGACTCATCGTAAAGCTATTGCTGAACGGAAAAAGATCGAACGCATTCGTAAACACGCCGAAGAAGATGTTCGCCGTAAAGTGGCTGCCGATTTTCATGATGAGCTGGGCACTCGAATTACGCGTATTTCCTTATTCAGTGAAATCCTTAAAAACCGGGTGATTGATGAGCAAACCGAAGATGCGTTATTATTGCAGAAAATCAATGATAATGCCCACCATTTGTATGATGAAACCCGGGATTTTATATGGCAGATCGATCCGCAGAAAGACACTCTGCTTGATCTGATTACACGATTGAAAACTTTCGGTGATGAACTGTTTGAAAACAGCGCCATGCGGTTTGAAATATCGTCTCTGCACAAGTCATTTAGCCATATCCGGCTTAGTATGGATCTACGCCAGCACCTGCTGCGCATATTTCAGGAGGCGATGCATAATGCGTTGAAATACGCAAATGGTCAAAAAATACATTTAAGTATTAGCCTGGAAAATAACCGTTTGCAGATTTATCTGCAGGATGATGGCCGGGGATTTGATCTTTCTTCGCAAAATTCAGGCTATGGTCTTAAAAACATGCGGGAGCGCGCTAAAAATATTGGCGGAGAATTGACAATCGAATCGGAACAGGGGGTCGGAACAACCGTTTGTTTCTCCGAAAACCTGTCTGAATAGGTAGTTGAAATGGTTCCCTGCTGTGCAAATTGTATCTATCCGGTTCTCCGATTTTTTTTACAAAGCCATGCAAAAGAGGTGAATAATGATTAACGTAACAATCATTGAAGACGATAAAGATATCCGTGAAAGTCTGGCAATTTTACTAAACGGAACTCAGGAATTTAGCTGTATTTCCTCATATGTCAATTGTGAGGCAGCTATTAAAAATATTGAGGTTGATACGCCTGACGTTATTTTAATGGATATTAACTTACCCGGTATGTCCGGTATCGAGGGCACTAAAATCATCAAAGAAAAGTTACCCGACGTAGAAATTATTATGCTCACTATTAGCGAGAATGAACAGGATGTTTTCAATTCACTTTGTGCCGGCGCCTGCGGTTTTCTTAAAAAGAATACACCACCCTTAAAATTGATTGAATCCATTAGAGAAGCAGTTAATGGCGGCGCCCCCATGAGCATGGAAATAGCGAGACTTATTGTTAATTCCTTTCGCAAGGAGACACATACCAGTAAGCTGACGTCCAGAGAAACTGAGATTCTTAAAAAGTTATGCAACGGCAGCAGCTATAAAAAAATTGCTGCAGAATTATTTATTGATTTGAATACCGTTAAATTCCATATCCGTAATATTTACCGCAAATTGGAAGTCAATTCCAAGGGCGAAGCCATTGCTAAAGCCATGCGGGAAAATCTCGCCTGATGGACTATTCTAATGGATAAATGAATAGTATGCATTTTTTCATAGGAATAATTGCATTATTTGTTATAAAGCGGAACCCCATTACAAGCTTATACCGATGAGAAACGTTTTAAACTTTTTAAAGAACGTTATTCACCACCCTACTCCTTCTTATTGAGTGGTCATCCTTTGAGGGTGGTTAAAAGCAGTACAATTCAACTGCCGTTATATATGGCATCAAAGCTTCAACACTTTGTATAAAATCTCCTTATTAAGTTTCCTGCATCGTATTAAGACATTATTTAGGAAACGCACCACATGATTGAATTCAGATTTTCCCGCCCTTTTGGGTAGGTTTTTGCCTCACAAACAGCTCAAAAACCACCCTTTTGGTCAGTTACCGCTTATTTTTTTTATCCCCGTATTATTCCAGACTCAAACTCAACCCATACTTACATAGACAATAAGGCTATAAATGGCAAATATATCACTATTTCCATTATCTATAAAAAATCTTGAACAAGCAATAATCAACAAAGCCCATGAACGTAATGAAGAACTGGATAAAGAATTTTATTCCTACGATGCCGAACAATATGAATTTGTTGATATAAATAATTTTTCAAATTATAAATTGTTATTGTTCCGATGTCCAAAGAGTAAATCAACGGTGTCCATAAAAATTAAAAGTTAAATAAACAAAAAGGGAGGTGAGATAAATATCATAAAATAAAATACAATTGGTCCATAGAAATGGAATTTACAATTAACCAAATTATATAATTTCGTGTTTTATTAACTTTTTTAGGAGGTAGAAATGAATAATCTTTTCAAACACTCAAACAATATTTTTTTTATGGGACTTAAGAGTATATTAATTTTCTTCATTCTGAACACCACGATTCAGGCTCAAGGACTATCAGGAACTTATACTGTCGGCTCAGGTGGTGATTATGCAAACTTGAATGCGGCGGTGACAGCGCTGGAAAGCGGCGTCAGTGGGGCGGTTATTTTTAATATTTTATCCAATACTTATACCGAGCAAATTGTTATTGGCGCTATTTCAGGAACCAGTGCGTCAAGAACGATAACATTTCAGGCAAGTAGTGGAAATGCTGCGGATGTTACTATCCAGCATGTAGCCAGTTCTGCCAGTGATAACTATGTAGTAAGATTAAACGGTACAGATTTTATTACTTTTCAGAATGTAACATTCACTGCCTGGGGAACTTCCTACGCCAGAATCTTTACGATTACTGATAATTCCGACAATGTTAGCATTTCAAATTGTGTTCTCAATGGAATTTCAACAACCTCAAGCAGCACAAATCTGGCCATAATTGTTTCAACAGCTTCCACTTTAACTTCTGATAACCTGAAAATAACTAATAACACCTTCAATAACGGCGGTTATTCTATTTATCTGCACGGAGTATCCCATGCGAACCGAGCCTCCGGCACAGAGATTAGCGGCAATACCTTAAACAGCGTGGCCTACGGTATAAACCTTTATTATCATCAGGATATGCTTGTAA
>JAUVIB010000350.1 GCA_030592985.1 Calditrichaceae bacterium
GAGAAATTTTTTGTAACAACCGCTGATTTTGACATTGTTAGGCCTGTCTCTAATGGTGTAGTTAAGACTATTATCATTGATTCAGCAAAACGGGGCAATTATTTTGGATTTATATTTGATGGATATATTAAAGTTCCATCAGATGGTATTTATACTTTCTACTTAAAATCGAACGATGGCAGTCGTTTATATGTCGATAATACGGAACTAATTGAAAATAACGCCAACCATGGAGCGATTGAAGAACCGGAATCCATCGGACTTAAAGCAGGATTGCATAAGATTGATGTTAGATATTTTCAATGCGGGGGCGGTAAGGCATTGAAGGTTAGTTGGTCATCCGCGAAATTTTCGAAAAGAGAGATAGAAGCCGCCGATTTTTTTAGAATTGATAAATAATAGTATTGTTCACCTTCTTATTACCAGGAGTATGTATGGAAACACCTACCGCTAAAGGAAATAATTTAAAAATAGCCTTTGGACTAATGACCTCTCTATTTTTTATGTGGGGCGCTATTGTATCGCTTAATGATATTCTAATCCCGCATTTTAAGGGCTTGTTTCAAATGAATTATACGGAGACAATGTTAATCCAGTTTAGTTTTTTCGGAGCCTATTTTTTAATGTCTATTCCGGCAAGCTTGGTTATTGGTAAAATTGGATATAAGAATGGAATCGTTGTTGGGTTAGCGATTGTTGGTATTGGATGTCTAGGTTTTTTACCGGCTTCCTGGCTCATATCTTATCCTCTTTTTTTATTGGCCCTTTTTACGATGGCCACAGGAAATGTATTTTTACAAGTTGTTGCTAATCCTTATGTTTCCATTCTTGGGCCTCCTGAAACAGCCTCCAGCCGGCTTAATTTTGCACAGGGAATTAATTCACTCGCTACCACACTTGCCCCTTTAATGGGCGCTTATCTTATTCTTGGTACTTACAATTCTCCTCTTGAAGCAGCTGCTGCCGTACAAGGCCCTTATATCGGTCTTGCCATCTTTGCTTTTTTGGTTGCCGGAGTTTTTGCATTTATAAAATTACCCGATGTAATGAAAGGAAACGATAAAAAGATAAAAGGAAATGTCCTAAAATTTAGAAGATTACGCCTTGGTGTTATTGCTTTAACATTATATGTAGGAGCAGAAGTAGCCATTGGCAGCTTTATTGTAAACTATTTAGGTGAGCCTTATATTGCCGGATTTGCGGAAAAGAAAGCGGCAACCTATATCCCCTTATATTGGGGAGGCCTTATGGTCGGAAGGTTTGTGGGATCGGCTATACTGCAAAAGGTAAGCGCACAAAAAGTCTTGTTAATTGCATCTCTTGCATCGTTTGTTCTTGTTGCTATAACTGTATTAACTACCGGATATATTTCCATGTGGGCTATGTTAAGCGTCGGATTGTTTAACTCAATTATGTGGTCAAATATTTTTGCTATGGCTATTGACGGCTTGGGTAAATATACGATTAAAGCTTCGGGAATTCTTGTAATGGCGCCGGTTGGCGGGGCGATATTCCCCTTGCTTCAGGGTGTACTTGCCGATATTAGTTTTATCGGGCTTCATTTATCATTCATTCTTCCACTCCTCTGTTATCTGTTTATATTCTATTACGCAGTTAACGGCTATAAATCAGTACCGGGTGAGCTTGAACTGGTTGAAGCATAGTTTATTGATGATTTGTTTATTATCAAAACCTCGGATATTTTAACATTCGGGGTTTTTTTATAATGAAATTTGCGAAAACTCATTTAGAAATGGATAAGAATAAGTTCATTTCTATTTCATATTTTGTTATATTATCAAGTTTTTAATAGTAATAAAGGCGTTAATCTCTTACATCTCAAAACGTAGAATTTGTCTTCCTGTGCTGAGCTTGTCGAAGCATAACTTTCTTCTAAGGCATTGTGCTAAGGGATAGAAGGAAGTGGATTTAAAATTTAGAAATATGAAAATATAAATCTTTTGAATATCGTCCTACTAAGTCGGATTGAAAACAAGGATTAACGATTTGAGATTTTAGATTTATTTACTTCTGAAATCGTTAATCAGTATTCCTTGTTCATAATTCAATTCGAAAGAAATTTCGATAGAATATTTTATAGCCCATAGGAGGGGATATGATATCCACACTTTCTATTATTTTATTATTAATAGGGTCAGGGATGAATAAACAATATACGGTAAAAAAAATTATAACGGATATTAATGATTTCTCTCAGGAAGAATACTGGGAGAATATTAATCCACTTGAAATAGATAGTTTTCTTTGGGAAGATAACGGCTATAAACCGAGAGTTATTGTTAAGGTTATGTATTCGGATAAATATCTTTATGTTTACTTTAAGGCTTTTGAGAAAAAAATACGAATACAATGCACGAAATTTGGCGGTGATGTATGGAAAGATAGTTGTGTAGAATTTTTTATTAATCCATTCCCGCAAAAATCGAAGAAATATATAAATATTGAAGTAAATGCCATCGGGAAAATGTTGATTGCTATGGGGGAAGACCGCAATAATAGAAAAACGTTTTCAGAAAAGGAAACAAAGGAGTTTGAAATAAAATCATCTGTTACGAAAGCCATAGATGGTTATCATGGAAATGATTATTGGACAATTCATTACAAAATTCCACTTGCATTTTTTGAAAAATACTATAATGAAAAATTCAGGTCAGGTAAGGTTGCCGGTAATTTTTATAAGTGCGGAGATGAGACAGAGTATGCTCATTATGGCGTCTGGAATAATATTGAATCTGAGACACCTGATTTCCATGTCCCGCAATTTTTTGGCGATATAATTTTCGAATAAGTCAATGGGTATGATATATTGTACCTGACCGAAAATAAATTTCATTCAGATATAAAATTGAATCAAATATAAGGTAAAGTATCATGAAGTATTACACAAGTTTTTTAAGTATGTTGGCCATTTTGATATCATGCAGTTCAAAGGATGACAAAATGGATTCCTTCTCCAAAAAAATAGACTTTGCGGTCATTAATCCTATTGAGCAGCAAAGAAATGATGAATCGGTGGTTATTGAACTGGAAAAAATAAAGCAAAAGGATCCAAAATTTAATCCGGAGGCCTTCATTATAACAACTCAGGACATTGAAATACCCCATCAACTCTTAGACCATAATGGTGATGATGTTGCGGATGCTGTTCTTTTCCTTTTGAATATGCAGCAGAAGGAAAAGATAAAAGTTGCAATACAATATAATGAATCGGGGAAGGTCTCTCACAACTATCTTAAACGGACACAGGCGGAAATTTCCCAAAAATTCGGGGGAGAATGGAAAAATCATATATATATTGGCGGTGAATTTAAGAATGTTGATTTTACGCGCGTTCCGGATGAACATGTCGATCACAGTTTTTTTTATCGCTACGAAGGACCCGGGTGGGAGTCTGATAAAATTGGCTATCGGTTTTATCTTGACTGGCGGAATGCAGTAGATATTTATGGAAAAAAAACGAATAACATGGTATTACAGAATGTTGGACAAGACGGATTTGAGTCCTACCATGATATGAATGATTGGGGGATGGATATTCTTAAAGTAGGTAATTCTCTGGGAATGGGTTCCATTGCCATGTGGTATAATAATAAAGTGGAAATGGTTTCTAAAGTTGATAGTACAACTTGCAGAATTGCCGTAAACGGACCGCTCTGTTCGGTTGTTAATACCCGGTATTTTGGTTGGGATATAGATCATCGTAAATTTGATTTGCATTCAAGATTATCGATTAAAGCAGGTAGTCGTTTAACACGCCATGATCTTATTATTAATCCTCAGGCAGATAATTTATGTACGGGTCTAATAAAAGATGAAAATTCGAAACCAATGCGACCACAGCAAGACGAAAGTTCCGGTGATTGGACCTATATTGCCCAGTATGGTAAGCAAAGTTTAAATAAAGATAATCTTGGAATGGCCATACTGTATAAAAAATCGGATATGAAAATAGTAACAGAAGATGATCAGAGCCAAATTGTAGTCTTAAACCCGGAAAAGGGTAATTTAACCTACTATTTTCTTGCTGCCTGGGAATTGGAGCTGGATGGTATTAAAAATAATGAAGGTTTTAAAACATATTTGCAGCAATTAATAATGAAGATGAATAATCCTGTACAAGTAGAATTATAACCATCGGAGAACAAAATGAAAATAGATATAAGACATGCTGTTGATCCTGTGCGTTATGAACGGATGACAACATCTGAACTAAGGGTTAGTTTTTTAATAGATAATCTTTTTGTTGAGGATTGTATCCCTTTAACGTATTCTCATGTGGATAGAGCTGTTGTTGGTTCGGCTATCCCTGTAA
>JAUVIB010000313.1 GCA_030592985.1 Calditrichaceae bacterium
TCATTTGAAAAGTTTTTATAGCAGAGATAACTATTTCTCGGCATTAATAAGTTTCTAAAAATTAAAAATTCTCTTTGCAAAAAATCAAATTGATTCTCATTAATCCCGCCAAATTCAGTGATGTCAGAATTCTTATTTTCAAAGACCGATTCTTTCTTTTCCGGGACATCAGTTTCAGGTTGAGTAGGTTTATCATCAACCCATTCTTCCGGAACAGATGTTTCAGTGTTTCCCCGGAGCCAAAAACCGTATAAGTAATATGATATAGCTGAGATAATCATTATTTTAATGATTATATTCCCAACAGCTCCCAAAAAGGTAAACTGGATAAAAATACCCGTCATTATGAGCAGGTATAATATGATATATTTTCGTAGAATTAATTTATCCATATCGAACCACTTAAATTAATAATAAAGTGGATGAAAAACAAAATTTAAATTTTTAGGCCAATTTAGGTGGGACTAATTTTTATCTTCTATAAGATTTATATTTTCTGTATTGCTCTTTTTAATAATACTTGTCGCCGTATCACCCTTTAATGGTAACTCTAACTCTGATTCTTCCACTTCGGCTTTTCCGGTTTCAATAGTCTTATTTTGAATATTATTATCGGTATTAGTCGTTGTAGTTACCTCAGGAGCATTCTTTAGGGGGATTGCAAGTTTTGTGTTTTCAGGTGGTATAAAAAGTAAAAATATAAAATATGCACTAACCAGCGCAGCCAAACCACTTAAACTCCAGGAAACATTCTTTACAGTAAAAATAGGGTTTTCATCACTATAAGGTGTCGCGATACGCGCTTGTAAATTTCTATCAAACTCCTCTGAGACTACAAGCATTTCCATTCCACTAAGGCGAATTTTAATATATTTAGCCTGTTGAAACACATGACTACAAGATTTACAGTTGGTAAGATGATCTCTCACTACTTTTTCATCTTGCTCTGACAATTCTTCCTCAATATAGCTTGTTAACATCTCTTTAATAGTAGCACAAGAGCCCATAGGCACCTTCTCCGGGAATAAGTATATTTCTATTTAAATAGTTTCAAAAACATTAGTCAAATCTTCCTGTAATTTTAAGCGAGCCCGATTAACACGAGATTTAATGGTACCCAATGGGACATTAACAATCACAGCTATCTCCTCATATGAAAAACCCTGAACATCTCTTAGTAATATGACTTCTTTAAATTTCGAAGATAACTTTGCAATAGCTTTTTGAATTATTTCATCCGTTATTATTGAATTTAACGTTTTTTCCGGATTTGCATCCAAGTCCGGAATGTCATAATCTTTATCCGTCGACATAAAATAATTAATCGAGAAAAACTTACGTCTTTTTTTACGTCTGAGCTCAGTTTTAGCAAGATTACCGGCAATGGTGTATATCCAGGTAGAGAATTTAGCGATTTCTTTATAGTAATGTTTATTTTTATAAAGCCTGTAAAATGTTTCCTGTACGATATCCTCAGCCTCTACACGATCACTTATATATCTATAAATATAGTTGTAGATCGGATTCTCATACCGTCGGACTAATATATTAAAAGCATAAACATCACCGTTCTGAAAACGAGAAATCAATTCCTCATCTGTTAGATTTTCTCTATTTTCAATCCCTTCTTTTGGATTCATCACTCATTATCTCTTATAGTAACATTGGAGATTAAAAAAAGTTCCATAAAATCAGGTCACTTTTAATAATTTTTATTATTTTTTTCTAAAACTCATCCAAACACTTTAATTGCATTAAATCATGACTGACATTTATGTTCTATGAAGGAAAAAGTATTCAGTTTACACTCTGCATTTTTTACCTATTGGATAATTTACCCGAAGGATATCTTTACTCTATTCAATAAACAATAAATATCTTAAATTTTGCTCAATAAAAAAATACTAAAATGTTCAAGCGATAGTAAAGTAAGAGAAATTGTTAAATGTTGCAAATATTATAACAGAGCATATTAATAGCATGCTTTTCTGTTACACTTGATGTTTTTATATCAATATCGAGATTCTTCAAAAGTTGGATAATATTTCCTATTTGCTTCTGTGAAAAACGTTCTGTAACCGGAAATATATTTTTTAGTTGGAAATCACCAAATTTTGTCTCGTCCCCGATCTCCCGACGGTTTTTACCCAATGCTTTTAAAGAAGAAACAATCATAACTTTTTTATAAAAAGCAAATAGGATGGCAATTATTCCATTTATATTTTCTCCGGATTCAATCAGGTTTTTACTAATTTTCAAACTGAGTCCCAACTGTTTACCTGCCAATGCATTTTGCAAAGTAAAAATATTAGCCTGCTTAGACGCCCCTGTCGTTTGAATTAAATCATCAATTGTAATCTTTGACTCATCATTTTTAAAATTCACTATTTTTTCTATTTCATTCTCAATGACCAGCAAGTTGGAACCAATCTGATTGACCAAAAACTGTGCCGCTTGGCGTTCGATATGAATATTTTTTGCATTATAAAAACCAAAAATCCACTCGTTTAATTTATATTCCGGAATAGGATCGCAAGATACCGTTTCTACCTTATTTTTAAGTGTCTGAAATATTTTTGTTTTACCGCTTTCCTCTGCACTTAAAACTAATACTGTGCTATTTATGGGTTTTGCTATATATTTCTCCATTGATTCAACATCTGTAATATTCATTTTATTAAAATTTTTCACAATAATCAGCCGGCGATCCGCCAACATAGGATAAGCCATACAAGCCGATATCATCTCAGCCTGGCTATTTTCAGTACCATAAAAAACATTTAAATTCAAACTCATGCTTCCGGCATCACTAAAAAGATTACCTTTTAACAGCTTAATCAAACGGTCATGAAAATAGTTTTCTTTCCCTGTTAAAAAATAAATTGGCTGAATCTTACCTGCTTTAATATTTTTTTCTGTCTGGAGTACTGATAATTTTGCCATTTAATCATTTACCCTATATTTTTTTCTAATAAATCATTTATTTTTTTCATTAAAAGGATGCTGATAATAAGGACAATCGTCCACTGTAACAGGCATGTTCCCAAGCTGCTTGTTTCAAATGGGTTCCACCAGTCTTGCGGGTACCATTGAACGGATTGCCACAGCCACCATGCTAACATTGATAAGAATTCAAATGGTAATAAAAAATAAAAAAACGTTTTAAACAACAATGAATTACGTTTTATAGGAAATTGCTTTTCATTCATTTTTGTGGCAATAATTGTAAAGAAAAAGCCGCTCATAAGTAATCCTAAACCCCATACCCAATCCTGGTTATCGAAAAAATCCATAGATACCGCCGAAGGAGCGCCGGCCATAATGATTAAAGACAACATGATAATTACCGACTTCTTTCTATTAATACCAAAGTCTATTAAAATACGGACAGCTAATTCCAGCATAGCAATAAGACTCGATAAAGCAGCAAAAAATAGCGCAAGGAAAAACACGATTGAAAAAATTATTCCTCCACCCATTTTTGAGAAAATCTGGGGAATAGTAATAAAAGCCAATCCCTGATTTCCTGATGAAAGCGCCGCCTGAGCGGCTTCCGTAGTGCCACTTAAAGCAAAAACTGCAGGAATTATTGCCAATCCGGCAATTATTGAAGCTATATTATTACCAATTCCCGCATAAAAAGAAGTTTCAATAACGTTTACATTTTTTTGAGAATAAACAGCATAGGTAAGCAGCAATCCCCAACCGGCACCGGTAGACCAGGCGGACTGTGATAAGCCGTCCAGCCAAATCTTGTAATTAGATAAATCACTCCAGGATATATGAAAATAATAATACAAACCCTCACCGGCTCCCGGCAAGGTAATAGCCCTCACAGCAGCGGCAATTAATAATATATACAACGCAGGGACAATGATTTTAGAGAACTTTTCGATCCCATTCATAACACCTTTATAGATAACAGCAGATGCTATAATCGCTGAAACAATATGAAAAAAAAGTGGCTGATAAACCGATGACGTATATTGGATCCAATAGGTGTTATAATCAAGGCTAAACAGGTCGCCGCTAAGTGAAAGAACAAAAAACTTCAAACTCCAACCGGTTACAACTGAGTAATAAAACAAAATGGCCGTAGTACATACAGAAACAAAGACGCCCATCCATGTATAACGTTTTCCGGCTATTTTTCTAAAAGAACCAATAACGCCAAGGCGTGTATTCTTTCCTATGGAAAATTCTACCATGAGCAGTGGGATAGACCATAAAAACAGAAAAATAAGCCAAGGAATCAGAAAAGCGCCGCCATACTGTCCGGCAAGACGAGGAAAACGCCAAATATTTCCAGCGCCAATAGCCATTCCTAAAGAAGCGGCAATTAATCCAAATCTCGAATTAAAAAGATCCTTTTTTTCACCCATATTTTTCCCAAGCTCTTAAACCCAATCTATTGAGAACATAGCTAAGTTGATTAATGAAAACTTGATTATTGAAAGTTGAAGATTGGAAATTGGATATTTTTTCTAAATAGGCGGATTAAAAAGATGAAAATATCCAATGATCAACTACCAACAATCAATTATTAAATCTATTTTACTAAAACTTTCACCCCGTCTGAGACTTGACAGGGGGGTAGACAAAGGCATCCTCTTGTCTCATCCCTTTGGAAAATAAAAATTTCAATTAAATAAATGAAGTAATAATCCCAATAGCAGCGATAAAAAAACAGTAGTATCCAAACCACTGCAATTTACCTTTTTTAACAATCTCCATCAACCATATAATGGCAAAATATCCTGCGATAAAAGAAGCGATAGTGCCAAATATTAAATTCA
>JAUVIB010000154.1 GCA_030592985.1 Calditrichaceae bacterium
ATTGTTAAATAATATTTATCTTGCCGGGGATTTCGGGAATATTGAACATTTTAACGGAGAATCAGGAAATCTTATAAATGATGGTATTAATATGTCCAGAATTTTCAGCATTCATTTAATAAATAACAAAATCTTTGCTACAGGAACGTCAGGTCAGGAAGCTTTATTTATTCACGGCGTTCAAAACTAATATTATAGTTTATTATGAAAGCTTAAAAAATATTAATTGCAGCTATCTGTTTTATTTATCCTCCCTTTGGACAGAATAGTGATGTTGTTATTAAAATTAACAGCCATGAACATATTTTAGTTCAAGATAGCGCTTAGAGTTAAAAAAAACTTTATTTATTTTTCTTTTTCTCAAAACTTTTACCTGTCAATTTAATATAGATCAAATAAAATGGGTAAATCAGCTTGGGAATCCATAAACTACCTGTAAGAAAATACATAGTCAAAAGATAAAGCCAGCCGGTGAACCACCAGTTTAAAACCAGACCTACATTCGAAATTACAATAAAAAACAAGGATAAAATATAACCCACACGTTTAATCGGTTTAGTTTTTTCTGTTTCTTTACCTTGTATAAGACTGTCCATGGTTCTATTTATCCGATATTTTTTTTAATTCGTCCACACCAATTTCAATGGACACTGTTTGCATAATTCCTTCAATGGAAATTATCAATCTTTGACGCCCTTTTACAACTTTAACAATGCCCTTCATGCCTTTAAAAGGCCCAAAATCGATCACAACCGGATCGCCTATCTTCATATAATTTTCTAACTGTACTTTTTCGGGACGCGTTAACATTTTTTTTAACGAATCAATCTGCCAGTCCGGGACAATGACCGGTTCATTGCTGAAATTGATAATTTTTACAACACCTTTCGTTTGCAAAACGGAAAAGCGGTCTTTATAATCAATATGCACAAACATATAGCCGTTAAAAAGGGGAGTATCTATCTTTTTTTTACGATCTTTCCATTGACTGACTTTTTTAATCATCGGTAGAAATGCTTCGATTTCCTTCTCAATCAATATCTCATAAACTTTTTTCTCATGTCTCGGCCGTGTGTAAATGGCATACCAGTTTATCATATTTTACCTTGGTTTTATATTAATAAGCATCAATTTAGCATTAAAATCCGAAATGAACAAGATTAATATTTCCGGAATCATAATCCCTCGCCGGCTTGGAACTTTGGAACGAATTGACTGTGTCAATTGAGCATCGACAAAGTTGATGCACTCCAAAAATAGCATTACCTCCCAAGCCACTGAGAGATTACCCGGGAACTCTATATTTTATCAAAGATTGCGCTTTGATAAAAAGTCAAAGGGAACTATCATAACTGTCTTTCTTCAACCAGTCGAGAATGACAAACTTGGAGGCCATTTCAAGCCAAATAATATAGACGGCAAATTGTCGATATACGCGTCCAAGTTCCTATATCTCCAATAAACAGCTGCGTACATCGGAAATGGAATTTAAACAGTCTGGAATTTTCCTATTTTTTGAAAGAATAAAAGCGTCGTCAAAAGTATGGGTTCCTGTAAAATCCGTCTTATCGAATATCGTATGATTCCATAACTGCCCTTTAAAATCATACCCTTTATGAGGAATAATTAATAAATCCGGAATATGATTGGCTAAAGTTTTTTCCGCTGCCAGCATAATATTATCTTTTTTTTGCAGAGTTACAAGCTCAGCTCCTGTAAGAATTTCTTTAACAATGGGCTGCATAGTATCAGGATCTGATAACTTAAATAGCTGACTTTTTAATTCATTTATTATTCCATTATACTCAACGCCCGGCCGCACTGTCCCAATTTTTTCGCGGCCAAACACATTTAAATAAATTCGCCCGGGATAAAGAGCATAAGCTTTACTATTTGGATGAACGTCCTGTAAATTTTTTGGATTCGGATTTCGGAATTTCAGAAAATCATTTTTCCACAACCAGCGATTTAGATAAACCTCTTTTTTTAAAGTCGTAAACCCATGATCGGATAAAAGAACCAAATTTGTATCATTCGGCAGAATATCAAATATTTTACCAATCTGAATATCAATTTTTCGGTACAGATCAAAAAAAAGTTCACTGAATACAGAATCACCATTTTCCATATATTCCCATAAAAAATGATGCAGACGGTCTGTTTCCATAATGTGTACCATAAAAAAATCCCATGGTTCCTGCTGCCAAAAATGCCACATCATTTCAAAACGTTTATCCATTACCTGATAAAGATGATAAACAAATTGTTTTAAATCCCTCTTGCCCAATTCAATATCAGCATCTATCCAATATCCATTATCCTTTAAAAAACACCCAACTTCTTTGGGGTATGTCCCTTTCAATATATCACTTCCCAGAAATCCACAGATAGCAATTCCGTTAATTTCCGGTGGAGGATAAGTGAGTGGAACATTCATTGTAAATACCCGTTTCCCGGCTCTTGATAATTTTGTCAAAATGGTTTCAGACAATAAATCATTGTGTCCGGGAACAGCCCAATCCATTGTTTTGGGATCACGTTCCAAAAAACCCATAATTCCGTGTTCAACGGGATGTTTCCCCGTCATAAATGAAGCCCAGGCCGATGAAGAAACCGGAGGTAATACCGAATTCATAGGCTTTAAGTATGAGCTTTCCACAAGATGCTTAAGATTCGGCATTATATTTTGTTCAATCATTCTCTGTAAAAGAGAATATGGAACGCCATCCAATGAGAGTATAAAGTTTTTATTCATCATTTTTAAAATATATTAAAAAAGCAGAAAACCGTCATTAGTTTTCTGCTTTTAATCCTAATCTTTATCAATAATTATTTGAATCGATTTATAAATAACCCAAATCTTTTAAACGCTTTTCAACGGCATTATCTTCCAATTTTCTCATATCGTCACTATTGTCTTCGAGATAATTTTGCAAAACGATGGTCACAAAATCTTCGATAGCTTCTTGCTTATTGGAACCGATGCTTGACGCAATTTTATCCACAAGTGTTTTGGAGATATTTACGATTACGTTTTCCGGGTTCATTTTAATATATCTACGCTTTTACAATTTTATCACGATTATCGATAATATCTTTTGTGGCATTCCTGGTATCAACTACCAATTGAGAATGTTTTACAATAAAATCCCAATCATAAACAGAATGATCCGTTGATACGAGAACACAATCATATTTTGCCAGATTTTCTTCTGTCAGATCAACACTTTTCCCTTGAACGTTATACATGCGCATTTCCGGCAATTCGGGAATCAATGGGTCATTATAATCAACCAATGCCCCTTTCTCGTTTAATATTTCCATCAACTTAAAAGTGGGAGATTCTCGTGGATCATCAATATCTTTTTTATAAGCCGCTCCGAGAACCAACACTTTTGCTCCTTTCAGGCTTTTACTCCTGTCGTTTAAGGCATCCATCACCTTTTGTACAACCCAATAAGGCATAGCGGTATTAATTTCACCGGCCAGTTCAATAAAACGGGTATTAATATCGTATTCTCTTGCTTTCCAGGTCAGGTAAAAAGGGTCAATGGGAATACAATGACCGCCAAGTCCGGGTCCGGGATAAAACGGCATAAATCCAAAAGGCTTCGTAGACGCTGCATTTATTACTTCCCACACATCAATATCCATTCGTTCAAGAATAACTTTCATTTCATTAACCAGAGCAATATTGACACTTCTGAAAATATTTTCCAATAACTTTGTCGCCTCAGCCGCTTTACTGCTGGAAACCGGGACCGCTTCTACAATTACTTTCTCATAAAGAGTTTTTGATAACTGACGAGCATATTCTGTATTAGCTCCCACAACTTTGGGGATGTTATGTGTATTAAATTTTGGATTATTGGGGTCTTCCCTTTCCGGTGAGAAAGCTACCCAGAAATCTTCATCACCTTTAAGGCCGGATTTTTCCAGAATGGGTTTCAAGACCTCTTCTGTTGTACCAGGGTAAGTTGAACTTTCCAAAACGATAAGTTGACCTTCACGGATATGTTTACTCAAGGTCTCCGCAGTACCGCTAATATAAGACATATCCGGTTCACGATGTTCCGTTAAGGGTGTCGGCACACAAATCAAGATACAATCAACATCCTTAATTTGACTAAAATCAGTTGTACTAATAAATAAATTAGAATTCATTACACCCTTAATTCTATTTTCATCAATATGCTTTATATACGATTTCCCCGCATTAAGCATATCAATTTTTCTTTTATCAATATCAAAACCTATGGTTTTAAAACCATGTTCAACAAATTCCATTAGCAGAGGCAAGCCAACATATCCTAAGCCCACAACACCAATAACAGCCTCATTGCTCTCTATTTTTTTTAACAACTCCATTTTACGTACCTCGTTTTACAATTAGAATCAAAATTTCATTTATTACTTTATATTTTGTATTTTTTACTTTGTTTTTACACCTCGCCTGGTCGTCCAATAGAAAAATAATCAATACCCATTTTTCTCATCCTATCCGGTTTATATATATTCCGGCCATCAAAGATAACAGAATTATTCAAAAGTTCTTTTATATATAGAAAATCAGGCTCTCTAAATTCATTCCATTCCGTCATAATTACCAGTGCATCGGCACCGTTTAAAGCCTCATATCTTTTATCAAAAAGTATTATCTCCTTATCGATATAATCTTTAAACCGCCAGCGCGCTTCTTCCGTTGCTTCAGGATCATAAGCATTAATACGAACACCTTCTTTTATTAGCGCTTCTATCATTTCAATAGCAGGCGCCTCCCGCATATCATCTGTTTTTGGTTTAAAAGCTAATCCCCAGACGGTAAAAGTTTTATTCGAGATACCCGATTTAAAATAATTTTTAATTTTGGAGAGTAAAACTGTTTTTTGTTTTTCGTTAACATCTTCTACAGATTTTAAAATTTTCATTTCAGAAGTATGATCCTGAGCCATATGAATGAGCGCTTTAACATCTTTAGGAAAACAAGAGCCTCCATAGCCGGTACCGGGAAAAATAAATGACGGGCCTATTCTCGAATCGGAACCAATCCCCTTGCGTACCATTTCCACATTAGCCCCAACCTGATCACATAAATTGGCAATTTCATTCATAAATGAAATCTTCGTCGCCAATAAAGAGTTAGCGGCATATTTGGTTAACTCAGCGCTCTTTTCATCCATTACGATAATCGGTTTCCCGGTTCTGACAAATGGCGCATACACATCCTTCATTATTTCAATAGCATCCGGATCTCTGGCGCCTATAATTACGCGGTCCGGTTTCATAAAATCACCAATAGCGGAACCTTCTTTTAAAAATTCCGGATTTGACACAACAGCAATGTCATATTTTGTCCGTTTTTTTATAACCTTCATCACCTTATCCGCAGTCCCTACCGGAACAGTGCTTTTATCAACAACAACTTTATAACCATTCGCATATTCACCGATTCTATCGGCAACATCGAGAACATATTTCAAATCTGCCGAACCGTCTTCATCCGGCGGAGTTCCAACAGCAATAAAAATTATATCAGAATTTTCAACAGAATGCTTCATATCCGTAGTAAAACTTAGACGTTCTTCCCGAAGATTCAGTTTGATCATCTCTTCTAAACCCGGTTCATAGATGGGAATTTTACCATTTTTTAGCTGATCAATCTTCTTCTGATCAACATCCATACAGATCACTTCATTACCCGAATCGGCAAAGCAAGTTCCGGCTACTAAGCCCACATACCCTGTTCCTATAACCGATATTTTCATTCTATTTATATCCTATAAATTTATTAAACAGAAAAAATTCTTGTTAATCGTGACTTTTTCTTTTTACCCGGTTTAGCATAGTAGTGGTGATAATAATAGTAATAGGACCCATAGATTCCATTTATTTCAACACCATTCAATACTATACCTATTAAGTTGGTCTTAATGTTATCCAATAATCCTTTTGCTCTTTTTAGCGCATCTTTATTCGTTTGATTTGCTGAAACAACTAATATTGTTCCATCCACTTCTTTACTTAAGACAGCGGCATCGGTAACGGCAATAATTGGCGGACTGTCAATTAATATTCTGTCATAATCCCCTTTTAAGCGGTCCAGAAGATCCTGCATTTTCTTCGATGCTAACAATTCAGAAGGATTCGGTGGAAGGCTGCCACTACTAATAATCCATAAATTATCCATGAATGTTTTTTTAGCTAATTCTTCATAAGAAATCATCCCCATTAAATAATTGGTGATCCCATTTTCTTTATCGTGACCAAAAACCGAATGGATTACCGGCCGCCTAAGATCCGCATCCAAAAGAATAACCTTTCGGCCGGCTTTTGCCATAGCAATGGCAAGATTGGCGACAGTAGTGGATTTCCCCTCTTTTGGGCCGGAACTTGTAATTACTATCGTTTTAAGATCTTTTTCAACAGTACTATACTGTAAATTCGTACGTAAAGTACGATAGGTTTCTGCGACAGGAGATTTGGGATCAAGATGTGTGATCAGTCTTGCTTCAATCTTTTTTCCTTCCACAGAACCCAGTTTCTCCAATTTATGTTCCATCTTTTTTTCATATTTATCGATTTCGATCTTAGGGACACTTACCAGGATATTATAACCCATTTTCTGCAGCTCTTCCTGATTCTTAATGGTGTTATCCATATACTCAATTACGAACGTAATTCCTACGCCCAACCCTAATCCGATAAGTATTCCCAGTATTATATTAACTTTCTTTTTCGGCTTGATGGGAACATAAGGCTCTATAGCTTCATCTAAAATAAGCACATTTCTGCTTTTAGCCGCTTCCTGAATTTTCGTTTCTTCAAGTTTCTCCTGTATTAAAAGGTAGGTCTGTTCATCCACTTTTACTCTTCGCTCTATCCTGGCCAATTCAAGTGTTTTTTCAGGAAGTAATTCTAATTTGGCATTATATTCAGCTACAACCTCTTCCAAAGCGTTTATTTTTGCTATATTAGCTTTTATTTCACTATCAACCGTCAACAATCTCGTGACGATCTCCTGAGATAGGGAAAAAGGATCCTGTACCATACTGGATGTTGAAATTTTTCCAGCCTCTTCCTGCAACTTTGCTTTAATCGCTTTAATTTTTTCATCATATTGTTTCATGCTTGATTCAAAAAACCGTTTATTTGTTGTTTCCGGCTCAAGCAATATGAGATATTTTGCTTTCTCAGCAACAGCGTTCGCCATCTCTCTCTGCAAACTTTGTAAATAGGGTGTCGAAATCTCACTTAGATCACTGGCCAGCTTTATTTTTCGATCTTCCAATTGATTTTCAAGTGAATTTCTCATTTC
>JAUVIB010000037.1 GCA_030592985.1 Calditrichaceae bacterium
CATCGCCACGAACCGGGCGGCTTCAACGGAGAATGGCTTGGTTACACCTATAATGATATGATTATGCACAACTTGGGAAATGATCTGCGAACCATCGGTGTAACTCATTTGAATATGCCGGTTGAGGTCGATAGAGATAAAATCGGTGAAAACCAGAATGGCAGAGGGTTTTCTGTTCTCGTTGTTCGGGTAACAGATAATCCGCAACCGGGGACAGATGAAATCAGTCAGGCGGCAAGTGATAGCTGGGTTGGCGGTCTAAAAGGTTATTTAAAAAAAGATGGAACCCGGCAGATGGCCAGAGCCTTTATCGGCAAGTTAGCAGATGGGCATGAAGAGGTCTATATTGTAGATATTCCCCGGGACATAACGAAACCCGGTGAATGGGGGCCCTTAGAGGGAAGCAAAACGACTTTTCCCATGCCGCCCGAAGGAACTGTCCAACGTCGTTTAACCAATACTGAATCAGGTTGTAATGGAGTTGTCCGTTCGGCGCCCGATGGGAAATGGCTATCTTACATTACAAATGATTCAATAGGGAAAAAACAAGTTTTCATTATCTCCCCCAGCGGTGGTGAGCCAATTCAGCTAACCTCATTTGAACAGGGTGTAATATCATCGCCTTTCTGGCACTATTCAGGTCATTATTGTGTTTTTTCAAACCGCAACGCCCTGTATATTGTTAATTCGGATACCAACAGCCCGGAATTTAAACAAATTTTTAAAATTCCTGTCACCTTTAATGAGAGACAGGGAAATATTGTTTGGTCCGGTGATGGTAAATACATTGCGTTTAATATGGGCAAACCGGAAGCCAAACAGATTTATGTTATTGCAACTGCTCCAAAATACTGGAAAAAATAAACATTTTCTATATCTTGCCAAATATAATATTTCAGTTCTATGTCGTTTTGTAGAGTAACGTAATCAATAAAGAATGAATTTGCCATCCCACAGTGACAGGCTGATTTTTACCATGCCAGAGGCAGGTACATCAGATTAACACCGCGTCCGAGCCGGGCATGTTGATAAAAATGTAAAGTAAAACGATAGGTTTTTGTTTGAGATCCGATATTATTTAATCGGATTGAGTTTAATAAGATCAGTTTCCTCTTATACCAGATACTGCAATTCGACAATTTATTTATTTTCCAAAAAACAATTATTACTAATTTTATTAGAATGTGAAAAGTTTCTTTTTTAATTGACAATTATATATCACAACCTTAAATTAATAGTTCTATCAAACTAATACATTAAAAATAACCCGGGGGGGGACTTTGAAGAGAATATCCTATCTATTTTTAATAATTTCATTTTTATCAAGCACTTTATTGTTAGCTCAAGATAAAATAAAAGTAAATGCACAAATCCGGCCGCGTTTACAAGTTGATAATAAAGATTTTAATAGCAATGCGGGCGCAAATTCCTTTACGGAGTTACGCACAAGACTTGGCATACTTTACTCTCCAAATGAAAATTTATCGGCCTTTATACAGATTCAAGACTCCCGCCTGTTTGGAATGGAAGGGAGTACCTTAACAGACTCAAAGAACATTGATCTTCATCAAGGATATTTTACTATTAATAATTTTTTCAAGCTACCTTTAAGCCTGAAAATCGGTCGTATGGAATTATTATATGGATCGCAAAGACTAATCGGTCCTGTCGGTTGGCATAATGTGGGTCGCAGCTTCGATGGTGGGCTATTAACTTTAAATACAACACCCGTTGACATTGATTTTATCGCTGCCCGTACCAATGAATCCGGATTTTCCGGTGATTCTTTGGATATGTTCATGTATTCTGCCTATGGAAAATTAAAGGTATTTGAAGATTATAAAATTCAACCTTTTATTATTATGGAAAATGAAGCCAAAGTCGATTTCGGCCGTTATACGATGGGGTTCTATATGGCTGATAATAATAGCGGCGCTGGTTTCCACCATGAAATCGATGCTGCCTATCAATTCGGAACACAAAATGCTACACAGGATATTTCCGCCTTTATGCTTACCTATGACTTGAAATATACATTTATTTCAAAAACCAAACCTACGGTTAGCGGTGGATTTGATTACCTTAGTGGAGATGACGGCAAGGATACTGATAAATATAAGGTATTTAATACGCTTTATGCCACGAATCATAAATTTTACGGTTATATGGATTATTTTTTAAATATTCCCAGGCATACATATAATCTAGGTTTAATGGATATTCACGTAAAAGCGACGATTGTACCTGTGAAAAAATTAAAATTAGCTTTAGCTTACCACCTGTTTAACGCTAATGCAGATTATACCCTTAATAATGGAAATACATCAAAAAGTTTTGGCTCAGAGATTGATTTTACAGCCTTTTACGGCTATAGTGACTTGGTTAAATTTGTTGGTGGCTTTTCGTTCTTCTCTCCTGGAGATATTTTTAAAGAGAAAAAAGGAGAAGATTCTTCAACATGGTTGTATTTAATGGCGATTGTCAATTTGTGATATTTATTAAATAGTTTGTTCTTTTCAAATTTATCACATTTAACATCAATTTTTATTATATATAATTTTCAAAATTTGATTCAATCAATAATATCATTTGTAAATAAAAAAGAGGATTACGGTCATGAGAAAAAATAGTTTACTCTTGTTTGTAATGATGCTACTTGGAATGTCTATCGGTATTTCCGCTAATAATTATGATGCGAAGGCGGCTGGAAAATGTATGACTTGCCACAAAGAAAAAACTTTGGGGATTTATAAACAATGGAACAAGTCCGAACATGCCAAACACAATGTTACTTGCCTAAGCTGTCATACAGCCGAAAGTGGCGATAAAGATGCTTTTATGCATGAAGGCTCTTTAATTGCAACATTAGTAACGCCAAAAGATTGCGGCGCCTGCCATACAAAAGAAGCTGAAGAAGTTGGGAAATCATACCATGCAACAGCCGGTAAAATTTTGCAATCAAAAGATGCTTATCTCGCTTATGTGGGCGGCGGAACACCGGTTGTAGCAACAGGTTGTGAAAGTTGCCATGGAAGCAAAATTATCATTGATAAAAAAGCGCCAAACAAACTTTCTAACAAAACATGGCCAAATAGCGGCATTGGCCGGATTAATCCCGATGGTTCTCTTGGTTCATGTACAGCATGTCACACGCGTCATGCGTTTACTAAAGCGCAGGCAAGAAAACCGGAAGCTTGTTCAAAATGCCATTTAGGGCCTGACCATCCACAAAAAGAGATTTATGAAGAGAGTAAACACGGAAATACCTATTATACTCATCTTGATGAAATGAATATTAAGTCTGATTCCTGGGTTGTTGGTGTTGATTATTACGAAGCTCCTACTTGTGCAACGTGTCATATGTCGGCTACACAAAAACAAAAACTGTCGCACGATGTTGGCAATAGGATATCATGGACACTTCGTCCGCCTATATCAAAACACAAAGATAATCATCAAAAGAAACGCAATAATATGCAGGATGTTTGTCAGGCATGTCATACGGAGCGTTTTATAGAAGGACATTATGTGCAATTTGATGCAACTGTTCATTTGTATGATGAAAAATTTGCAAAACCGGCAACAGCAATTATGAATATTATAAATAAGAACAAGCTAAAGCATAATAATGCAAACTTTGCAAACGATATTGATTGGATATATTGGGAGTTATGGCATCATGAAGGACGTAGAACACGCCATGGCGCCGCAATGATGGGCCCGGATTATACCTGGTGGCATGGAATGTATGATGTTATTCATACTTTCTATTTTGAATTTATTCCGGCAGCGAAAGAATTTAACAATAAAGAAGTTAATGATTATTTAGACAAACTAATGAATGACGAGCCAATGCATCAATGGTTTCTGACTAAAACAACGGCAGAATTAAAAGAGTCCATTAAAAATGGTGAAATGGCAAAAATTTATTCAAATTTATTTAAAGAAAAATAATGGATAAGCGATGAAGGAAAAATATTTAAATTTCATTCGCGGCGTTTCAATAAATAAAACAGGTAAAACCGGAGTGGTGCTTGCTACATCATCCTTTGTTGCCATGCTATTCCTTGAATTGCTTAGAGTAATGGGTGTTTTAACAAATGCTTACATCGGTCTTATCACCTATCTGCTACTTCCAACTTTATTTGTCATTGGTCTGATATTTATTCCTATCGGTTGGATTAAATATAAAAAATTTACTGGTAAAACAACCAGGGAATTACTTGAGAGACAATTTACAGATGATGAATTGCAAAAAAGTAACATGGGTTCAAAGTTAATCAGAACGGTATTAATATTTACACTACTCAATGTACTGTTTTTAGCTATTGCAAGTATGCGGATGCTTAATTTTATGGATAAACCTGTATTCTGTGGAACAGCATGCCACTCCGTTATGGGACCTGAATGGGCCACCTATCAAGTATCGCCGCACTCCCGTGTAGCATGTGTTGAATGTCATGTGGGCGAAGGTGTTGGAGCTTTGATTGATTCTAAATTGAATGGTACATGGCAAATGATATCTGTTACTTTAGATTTATTTGAAAGACCAATTCCCACACCGGTACACCAGCTGCGGCCGGCCAGAGAAACTTGCGAAAAATGCCATTGGCCTGAAAAATTTTATGGCTCCAGGCTTAAATCAATTGTACACTATGATAAGGATGAAAATTCGACTCCGAGATTCACTACACTTGTTCTAAAAATAGATTCCGGTGAAGATGTTGGTAAATCAGGCATTCATTGGCATATTGATCAGGCAAATTCTGTTCGCTACTCTTCCATAGATGATAAACGACAAGAAATGTTATGGGTTGAAGTTAAACAAGAGGATGGAACATTTAAAAAATTCACTAATAGAAAATTAGTTGACAATGAAGCTGAAGATGACAATACACGAATTATGGACTGTGTTGATTGCCACAATCGCGTAACCCATATTTATGAAGATCCTCATGATGCTGTTGACCAAAGAATAAGGAAAGGATTATTGGATCGCTCACTCCCTTATATTAAACGGGAAGCATTTGGGGCGCTAATTTCTTCTTTTACAACTACCGATAAAGCCAAAGAAATAATTCATAATAGAATTAATGGTTTCTATCGTGAAAAATATCCTGACTTACTAGGCGTAAAGAGTGAAAGCCTAGATAAGGCCATCTCAACTTTGCAAGATGTATATGCTACTAATGTACACTACAATATGAATGTTGATTGGGGCGCATATCCAAGTTATCTTGGCCACAAAGCTGAAAGCGGCTGTTTCAGATGCCATAATAATAATCTAATTGATGAAAACAATATACCGATCAAGTCTGATTGTACACTGTGTCATTCAATTCTTGCCAATGGTTCAGCGGAGCCGTTTTCATATTTAAAACAGGCAACAAATGCAGCGCGAGATTCTGTTATGCATGAATATTTACGAGCTGAATTCTTAGAATTCTTTGCTGAGTAGATACTAAGTTTTATCAAAGACTGTACTCTGAAAAGAAGCTAAAGATCACTAAAAAACAACCACGGTTGTCATTACTGTGAAAACCGGAATCTTAATGTTGAAAATTATCTACAAATTGCGATAATTAGAAAAACCAAAATTCGGATTCTCCCATGGGAATGCCTATGCCTGCACGACTTTGTAGGGGTACAGCTTAAAATATGCTAATGATAGTGCATAAAATATATCAAACCAATAATTATCAACAACCATGGTCATTACTGCATTCTAAGAGCCTATACTTTACACATAGATGATAAAAATCACGATTACAAAATAGGATCAGAAGCTCTGGAATTTAAGAAGGGCTTGAAATTCTTCATTTCCCGGAAATTGGGAGTATACCGTTATTTCAATGTGTTCATTTTGAATTAATCCCGTAAAAATATCACCGCTTTCTTTCTTAAAGAATATCCATTTATCATCCATTACAACAGCCGTTTTGCTAGCGCCTGGCACGTAAATTTTTATTTGTTTTTTGTTTCCTTTTTTGAAAACTCCATTCAGCGGCTTAAAAAGATAACAATTGTGCTGATGAAAAGTGTTATAGGTTATAGGAAATGATTCCCTATTTTTTTTTACATGCAGGGCGTCAATCCGATATTTACTCACCTGCTTATAAACTCCACTATCTGCTCTCTCTTTAGCAAAAATATTCAATATAAAAATATCTTCACGAGGGAAAATTAGCGATATCTCAGTTAAACTATCCTTTTTCTGCACAAAGGTATATCCATCATCCATTGTATTTTTAGATTCTACCAAATTTACGGCAAGTATAACTTTTTCCGGGGTTTTAATACGTATCGTCAAAGAATCTTTCGCAATGATAACGGACTGTTTATGGCTACTCACCTGCAAACCATATTCAAACCAGGCAGAGGATAAATCCATTTGCTTCAAAAATTCATCTTGTGACTTCGGAATGAGCAAAAGCTGCCAGGAATGATTGTCAGGCAAGTGAGTATAAATAAATACATTGGGATCGGTTAAGAAATAGTAATCCGAGAAACGCTTAACAAAATTTTTATTTTCATCAATATATCCGGCGCCCCAGGTGACGTCAATTAAATGCCATTGACCATCAAAAAACACCGCATTCCAGGCATGGTTACCTTCCGATGGAATTCGTAAGGGATTGTACCCATACCCTTTTGAAAAGCCGGAGATTTTAATACATTCAATTTTTGCAACGTCACAAATTTTTTTAAAAAGATTGGCATAACCGTCACAAACGGACAATCTGTTTTTCAATATTTCTTCGGCAGATTGATCCGGAATCCTGCCGTTAAAATAACGTTTTGTGTCATAAGAAATATTATCTGTAATCCAAATATAAAAAGCTCGTATTTTCTCTTCATCTATTTCAGCTCCATCTATTAAATAGAGGGCCAGCATTTCAATTGATTCTTCAAATTCCGCCGGTGTAAAACGTGCATAAAGATCGATATTGTAATATTTACTTTCGGCTGCCTGCATTTGAGGAATATTTAATAGTAAAACATACAGGAATAATGCTACTTTGCAGAACAACCATTTCGTACTGACTGTTATAGCACATTGTTTTTTTGCACGTCGCATATAGAGTAGTCGGATAATTTGAAAGATTATAAAATTTTTAGATAAAATTAGCATGTACGTAAAATTATTAAATTCAGAAAACATTAACCCATTTTTGTGTATCTAAGTCCGGATCAGAACAAAATTAGCCCGTTTTAAAAGATACTAAAAATCAAGCAAATAATCAAAAACGGAAAATAATTATAATAAACCATTTTGCACTAAAGCTTGCTTAAGAGGATGAGCGACTTTACCACCGATAATAGCAACACGTTCCAAAATCTTTGGGACGGCAAAAGAATGCCTTCAACAGAAGATGTCCCTTTGGCGTAAGCACCGACAATTCACTTTTCATATTTAAACCAAATTATTCTCTCTTAAAAGACATATTCTACGCCAAATGTCCAGGAGTTTTTGTTTAAAATATCTCCGGAAGTTCTAACATATATCTGTATTCCGGAAGAGTGGGCATAAAATGCTCCGAGATGAATTGCAGATGTCTTGTTGAAAACCTTCGGCTGATCGGAATTATAAGTTTCCGGCCTGTTTGTCTCAATATCTTCAATCACCGTTCCATCTTCTGTTCTTCTATTTATCCTTTGCGGATAGAGCATGTCCCCTGATTCTTTTATTTCAACAAGTTCAAATTTCAGATCCGTACCTATCAACAAGGAAAATCCACCGATAATATTTGCTTTTATACCCACCGGTAAAATGGCGGACCAAAGATCAGAATTATAAGTATATTGATAATTTTTTATAAAGGAGTAATATTGTCCATACGTTCCCGGGTTATAATAATAGCGCTGCGAAAAAGAGTTTCGATAGTACGTTGAATTTTCGGAAGACTCAATATTTAGCGACTGTTTTTTTATAATGATGGCTGCAAATGCCGACCAATCATTGTCCGTTTTATATATCAGTGAAGTAAACCATTTAAAGTTTCTTTTTTGCTCATCTCCCGAGCCGTTCAAGGTACTTTCCGCGCCTCTAAAGTTCTCATTTCTTGTAAAAAAACTGGTTTGGGAATCATAGTCATAGGAATCAAATGTTCTATCTGAATATGTGGTATCCTCAGATAATATAGACCCGGAAATACTATTTTTTATTTGTCTGTAACTAAAAAATGACCGTAACAATAAATTAGAAGTTATCTCTTTCTGGAAAGTAAAAGTGAAGAAAGGACTATTACCGTCTGCTGAATAGGCGTTATTACTAACAAGGTCATATTTATTTATTGAGTAGTAGTCGGAATCATCAGGCCTTTCAGACCAATACTCTGAATGATCTAATGAAGTATTGTTTTCACTTGAGCTGCCATTCATAATAGAAGCAAAAATACCAAAATCGGTTTTTTCATCAAAGTGGTAAATTAAACCGCCGCCAAATTCAAAATGATCTCCATCAATATTAAAATCTTCATCATTCAAACTATTTACAAAGGAATGTGGTTGTTTAGAGTATCTTGAATCGTTTAAATCACCCCAACGGCGAAAAATATAATGTCCAACCTTAATCCCGATGTCAATCTTAGAAGAAAGTTTATAGCCAAGATAAATTTCGGATTGAGTACCCCAAACCGTTTGCTGATTTCCAGCGACCTCAACGGTTTTTAACTCTAAATTCTCGTATGCCGTATTATCATAAAAACTATTGTTTGAACTTCTATTGTAATCACGCCAACTAGAAGAAGAGCGAAACGGTCCGTAATCAAAAATAGAGCGGTTAATGACTCCGATGGAAATTTTTGGTGTAATTTTTTTGACAAAGGCAAAATTATACAAAGGATCCATCTGAAGAGAAGTAATAGATGTATTTCGATACCAATTAGGAGCCACGAAATCGTATCCGGGAGAACGATAATATCTGTAATAAGAAGCAGGAGATTTTTGATAATTAAAATCCATGTAGACGCCGTTTTCAGAACTATTAAATATTAACGCAGGATTCCAGCTTAGATCGCTATATTTATCCATAACAACTCCCGAAATATCATCACCATAAGTATTTAATAAGATGGATTGAAAATTTATCTGCTCCATGAAATAAGGCGATGACGGTTGATGTGTTTGAGGATAGGGAACGCCGCTAATTAAATGAGTATGAAAAAAAATGATAGCGATCCATATTATTTTCGTTTTCATGGTTTTCTCCTTTTTACAATATATATATTTTTGAATAATTATTGTTTTATAATTATGCTGTCTGTAATAGTAATTTTTAAAAATCAATTTCTGTCAATAAATATAGATTCAGAATTGATGATAATCAAGGAGGTAATTCGATTTTCTTTTAAAACTTTTGAGTTTTGATAAATCGAAAAAATTAAGAATTGTTGGATGTTTTTTTAAATCAATTTTCACATTTTTCTAGAATATCCCGGGCTTTATCAAAATCTTTTTTTCCGTTATCCGTCAGCTCTTCCCGTTTAAAATCATTAAAAATAATTTGACATTGCTGTCGGCATTCGTCCTTTTTTTCTAAACGTAAAAAAACTTCGGCCAGGCGTAAATGACAGGTTACTTTATGGGAAGGATTTGCCTGTGGGTCGCTATTTATCATTTTGAGCAGGTGTTTATAGGTCTCAATAGCCTTGAGATTGTCATGCATTTTGTATATAGTATGCGCGTAAGCCCACCACATGAACTGACTCTCGGGATATTTTTCAATGGCTTTAAGAGCATATTGCAGAGCTCTGTAATAATCGCCGTAATCAAGCAAAATATAGATGAGCTGATGCATTCCCATGTATTTACTATGCGATGCGGAATCGGTAGCTTTGCGAATGAGCTTAATTCCTTCAGACCGTTCATCTTTAATAAAAGGAAGCCATAACACAGCTTTTAATTTGGTTGATTTCCAGTATTTATAAACGCCGATACCAAGGTAAGCATCATAAAGCGTGCTATCATAACTAACAGCCTTTTCGAGATAGTCAATTGCATCCATGCCGTTTTCAAGCGCAGAAAGCCATTGTCCGGTTTGCCCCTGGTAAAAAGCAAGATAACCGACAGCGCTCCCTTTGTAAAATAATATCCGGGCTGTTTGTAAAGAATCGATATACTTCTTTTTTAAATATCTCGCTGTTTTTTGATTAACGGAATCGATGATTTCTAAAAATAAGGAGTCGTTATGGAAATTTTCAAAATGGGTCATTTTGGAATTAAGCAGCGAGGCATAATAAAAATAAGATTCCAAATCGTCCGATTTATTTTTTATACGTTTCTGCAGCAGTTTTTCAGCATCATCAAAGCGACCGTTAATGGTTAGATCAATACTCTTTTGAACCCAATTTCCATTATTTGACTCATCTTGGGCATAAATAAAATGCGGTAATAAAAAAAGAAGCGAAATGAAAGATAGAAAATACCATCGGATTTTTAATTTATTCATAAAAGTACTTATTTCCTGATAACTGCAAATTTTCCCCTTTTTTCAAACTGCTCGCTTTTTACAATATAAAAATATATACCGCTTGAAAGGGGAACATTGTTATAATCGCGCACATTCCATGAAATATCACTTTTCCCCGGGAATTCCGACACAATTTTCATTAATGATTTTCCATTAAGAGAAAATACATAAATTTCACCCTGAGGAGGAACATTATAAAAGTTAATTTTCTTATCATCCGAATCCAGAATAACGGGGTTTGGACCCACAAGAAACGGCTGCGTAGTATCACTTCTTAAAGTATAGGTAACATTCACACTTGTATCAGGATTCGTGATAACAACCACGATACTATCCTGAATATCAAATTTAACTGCTTGTGAATGATTGAAGGATTTGGCCAATTCCGGTAATTCCTGAGCATTAAGATGAGTGTAAAGCCCGGATTGTATGACACTTGATATATTTGCCATATAGCGAATATTTTGCAATCCCTTAACCTGGTAAAACTTATATCCTAAATCGCTCATTTTAGTTTCAAAATTAAAATTTTCATGGTAAAACAAATTCCTGTCCGCAGTAAATGTAAGCATAGGAAATTCAGATGCATCAGAAAAAAATATGTTGGGAATAGCACGTTCTCCGGTATAGTACAACCAGGTAGCATATTCATTTTGCGACACATTAAAGCCTGAACCATTCTCTTTAAGTACTGCGTCTATGGCGGGCATAGCATCAAGCTGATTAATTTTATCCCAGACGTCCACGACAATATTAGGTGAAAATTTATCAGCAAGCATATGCAGATAGATTGAATTGGCATAGGGATATACACTGCTGGGAGAATTAAAACTGATATAATTTATATTATTAAAAAATCTCGGAAGATAAGCATAAAAGTCATTAACGGCAGGATATAGCAGATCTTCTAACCAGGTGGAGGTCATTTCCATAAAAAAACGGTCCCGTGATAAATGAAATTGATAACCTAACTGCAGAGCATGATTAAACTCATGAGCGGCCGTCACCCGTAAGGCGTCCAATCCTTGTGTATAAAAGGCAGATGAAGTAAATGATTTATCAATTTCAATATAACTTTTTATTGTTGAAGGGTCATTTATGTTAAGGATAACAGTTTGGCCGTAATAGCCATAAATAGCCTGATTATTGATAAAAACTTCGTAATAATCGCTTCCCATGTTAGGCGGGCTTTGAAAACCCATCTCTTCAATTTCCACTTGCCACACATGATCAAATATGGCTGCGGCAGAATCCACATAATCAGGAATTCCATTTCCGGAAATATCTTCGGTATCAACGGCAGCATTACCGGTTGTATCGTAATAAATTTTAAAATGCCCTTCCGCTGAAATATAATTAGCCTGCATTAAAGGCATTAAACGTGAATTTATTGCCATTATTTTTAATTCAGGAGAAAGTTCATGATAGTGTTCAAGCAAATCCAATTCATAATGAAAACCGCAGTGAATTTCCGAAGTAATCATGGAATGATCTACTCTTGATTGAAGGTATGCCTTTATCCTTTCCTTTACACCGGCAAAAATAAATGTGGGGAGGAGTAACAATAGGAAAACAATTTTTCTCATATTACTATTTTTTCCTGAATGACAAGGATATTGGGACACCGATAAAGCCATATTTATCTCTTAATTTATTTTCCAAAAAGCGCTTATAGCTCTCGGTAATCAAATCGGGAAAATTAGAATAAAAAGCAAAAACCGGCGGTTCTGCGTTAACCTGGGCAATATAATTAATCTTTATATCTTTACCTTTGGTAGCAGGCGGTGTATTTTCTTTAATTAATGGTAAGAAATAATCGTTTATTTCAGATGTTTGAACTCGTTTTTGTCTCTCTTTATACACTTTTGTAATTAAATCAAGGGCTTTGAATAAACGCTGTTTATCAAGTACAGAAATATAAATTTGCGGGATGAAGCGTAAAACACCGAGACGTTCCGTATAGTCTTTCTGAAATTCTCCGATTGTTGTATTGTCTTTTTTAATCAGATCCCATTTATTTAATGCGAGTATGATACCCTTTTTCTGCAGAGCAGCTTCATTTAAAATTGAAACATCCTGCCTGCTTAAGCCTTCGTTAATGTCAACCATAAACATGATGACATCTGCCCTTTGAATACTGCGAAAAGTCCTAAGATTACTGTAGAACAGTATATTCTCTTTAATGCGTTTTTTCTTTTTTAATCCCGCTGTGTCTATGAGAAGATATTTTCTTTTTTGATACGAAAATTCAGAATCGATAGGATCGCGGGTAGTTCCGGGAATATTGGTAACGATAGACCTTGTTTTTTCCAAAAGTGTATTAATCAGTGAAGATTTTCCAACATTCTCTCTACCGATAACAGCTAATTTTATCATTTTACGTTCATCATCTTCAGGAATAGCGTGTTCCTTAATCTTTTCAGCAATAATATCCAACAAGTCACCGCTTCCACGACCAATCATACCGGATACCGGAATGGGATCCCCCAAACCGAGGGCATAAAACTGACCGATCTCCATTTCAGCTTCCAGATTATCCACTTTATTTACCGTTAAAAAAACATCTTTCCCTGAACGTAAAAATGATTTTGCCATTACTTCTTCAATATCTGTAATTCCGGTTTGTACATCAACAAGGAAGATGACGGCATCTGCTTCTGAAATGGCAATTTCAACTTGTTCTTTTATTGCCAGGTCAATCATGTGTTGGGATTCCGGCATGTAACCGCCTGTATCAATCAATACAAATTGATTCCCGGCCCAGGTAACATGGCCGTAATTTCTATCGCGGGTAACTCCCGGCTGGTCATCGACAATGGCTCTGCGCTGACCTATAAGGCGGTTAAACAGGGTGGATTTCCCTACGTTGGGTCTTCCGATAATAGCAACAATTGGTTCACTCATATTTTTTATACTCTTTTTTTAATGTATCGGAATTTCTCCCAAATGGATGTCTTTAGCAAAAGTTTTGTCATAATTAAAACCACGAAGCGCGCTAAGAACATGAAGAGTTTAATTTATTTTTTTTCTTCGTGCACTTAGTGATCTTTGTGGTAATTTCTACTTGTCAAATGGAAACTATCTTTATTAACTTGTGTAGCTATATTTTTAATTTTCTAATTAATTATAATTAAACTAATTTCCCATTTTTTTCATTTATAGTCAAGCCGTTTGTTTAAAGCAGAGGATATCGGCAATATTTCATCTTCTCTACATTTTGGATAAATGGAATAATTTTCATCTTGGTACATTTTTTTATAACTTAACTTTCATTAAAAACTTAGTTTTGAAATTCCAAGATTATTTATAGAGGAGGAAAACGTGAAAAAGATACTAATTATATTGGCCTTAAGTTTTATTTTATCAACATCGGGCATAACGGCTAACCGCTCTGTTGGTGTGGGTATTATTCTCGGTGAGCCGACCGGTATTTCCATTAAAAAATGGACTGGATCAACCACGGCATTTGATCTTGGTTTAGCCTGGTCCCTCGGAGGAAATAATGAATTCCATATCCATGGAGATTATCTATGGCATAATTACTCAGTTTTTAAAGTTGACAGCGGGAAACTACCACTATATTACGGCATGGGGTTAAGAGCAAGGTTAGCAACAGATACTCAGGTCGGTATTCGCGGTGTAATCGGACTTGCTTATATCTTTGCTGAAGCTCCCATTGATATATTCCTGGAGATTGCGCCTGTTATGGATTTGATTCCCGGAACTTCATTTGGATTTAACGGAGCCATCGGCGCCCGTTTTTTCTTTTAATATGTTAGTTATTACTATGGTTCTTCTTTTTGAAACTTTGTGGTTCTTTGTGCGCTTTGTGCAATAGCTTTACCAATAGAGTTACACACAGGATACACAGAGTTCTCAAAGATTTGTTTTTTTACCTAATCTCAAAACACCCCAATAAAAAATATCAGGACAGGCCGGAACCATCGACTTGGCTATACAACAAAATAGTGCATTTTA
>JAUVIB010000031.1 GCA_030592985.1 Calditrichaceae bacterium
CTCCGAGCAATTTCAAGATCTTGAGGATGTCTATTCCCTTTATTTAACTTTATTTATTCCCTCCGGCAGGCCAAATTATAAAAAATTTAATCAGGTAAATAACGCCAGATCAAAATTTATAAAAGATTGGGAACGATTAAAAAAAGAAATAGAGAAGCCTCATCAATATCCGGGAATAAATCAATTTATTGATAAAATATATCATTTTATCCATTTTAATCAATATTCCTTTCCTGGGAAAATGGATTATAGTCATGAAAAACGGATTAAAAATAAAATTGATGAACAATGGAATTCAGTAAATAGATATATTGTTATTTCAATACGCTCATTTGAAAATAATCGACCGACTGAAGCAGAATATGAGCGAAAAACACATGTAAGTATTCTTGTGAAAAAGATCCGGACGAACTTAAGTGAGTTGCAAAAAAATTATGGGAAAAGAAGTAAAAATAAGTCTAAAGAGATTTTATTTTACGCAAATTCAACTTATCGAATAATTCCATATTTTTTAATTGCATTAATCTCCTTATTAATAATAGTTGCATTAATCTTTTCAAATCGTATTACAAAACCGCTTAGTTCTATGAAAGATGCTATAGACCAAGTCGCTGTTCAAGACTATAATATAAATATTAAGAATAAACCTAACGATGAAATTGGGGAACTTAGCATAGCATTTGAGCAGCTCGCTGAAAGGCTAAAGGATTCCGAAAAGTATAAGACATCGATGTTGTCTCAGTTTACCCATGAAATGAAAGATCCCATTGGTGCAACAATCCAGGCTGTACGGTTATTATTAAAATCGCCTGAGTTAACCAAACAGCAATCACGATTTTTGAAAATTATTAAAAATAATAGTGAACGGTTAAGAAAATTAATCAATAATATTTTACATAGCGCTACTTATGATAAGGAAACAATCAAACTCAACTATAAACGGATTGATATTGTTAGTGTATTAAAAAAGGTTATAATCAGTTTAGCGCTAAATGCAAAAGAAAAGAATATAAATGTTGTTTATTTTTCGGTTCCTGATAAAATCGACTGTGAAATAGATGAGGATAAAATGGAGGAGGTTTTCCAGAATTTAATTAGTAATTCAATAAAATTTTCAAAGGAAGGATCTACTATAAAAATAGCTCTAAAATCTTCTGGTGTTTCAACGGTAGAATTTGCAATACAAGATCAGGGAATCGGAATTCCTTTAAAAGAGATTCCATATATTTTTGAAAAAATGTATAGGGCAAGCAATTCGAAAAAAATATCAGTCAAAGGAACCGGGCTGGGACTCTATATAACATCACATATAATTCGTGCTCATGGAGGCCAAATTAGCGCTAAGAGTGTTGAAAATAGAGGAACTGTATTTAAGGTGAAATTACCCCGTAATAAAAAAATTGCCGAGGTGGGAGGGTGGTTTGACGCCTGAAAATATTAAAATACTCATTGTGGACGATGAAGACGATCAATTAGCACTTTTTGAGGCAATCATCAGCAGTTTTGGTTATGAGGTTTTTTTAGCGCAGAGTGCTGATGAAGCCCTTGATAAAATACCAATAATAAAACCAAATTTAGTCTTAATGGATAAAAAAATGCCTGGGACTGATGGCATTGAACTCTGTTCAATGATTAAAAATATGCCGAAGTATGTAAATCTACCGGTAATTATGCTCACCTCGTCAGATGCATTAAATGATAAATTGGAAAGTTTTGATGAAGGGGTTGATGATTATATTATAAAAGATATGGATCATCAGGAAATTAATATTCGGATTCAAGCTGTTTTGCGCCGTTATAAACAAAATTTAGATAGTAATCCATTAACTTATCTTCCCGGTAATAATATTATACATAAGACGATACAAAGACTTATTGATAGTGATGTGCATTTTTCAATTGTTTATGCAGATTTGGATAATTTCAAAGCATATAATGACCAATATGGTTTTGCTAAAGGTGATGAGATGATTTTATTTGTTGCAGAACAAATTGAGAATACAATCCATGAACATGGTAATTTTGAAGACTTTCTCGGTCATGTTGGAGGTGATGATTTTATTTTCATAACAACACCGGACAAAGTTACAAATATTTGTAAATCCATATTATGGAAAATGGAAAATAAAATAAGCTCTTTATATAGCGATGAGGATCAAAAAAGAGGATTTATTATTTCAAAGGATAGGCAGGATATAGTTCGGAAATTTTCTTTTGTATCATTATCTCTGGCAATTATTAGTAATGAAGACCGTAAATTGTATTCTATTGCGGAAATCTCCAAAATTTCCGGCGAACTTAAAAAATTGGCAAAAAGTAAACCCGGAAATAGTTATGTCTTTGATAAAAGGAAAAATTAAAAGTGAAGGGATTTTTTAAAAGGATAGTTTTCTTATATCTTTTATTATATCTCATTTCTTGTTCAACGATCAGAAAACAAGATAATAGCAATACAAATGATTTAGAAAGAAAGCTCATAGAAAAAGCAGACCGCCACTTTACTGACAGAAAGTATATGGAAGGTGTCACCCTGCTACAAAATTATTTGGAAAGATTTTCGGTTTCTGAGTATAGTGATGATGCTGTTTACCGTTTAGCTTATGTGTGTGTTATAGCTGATGAAAGCAATAAGTACTATAATTATAAGAATGCAGAAATGAAATTTGCTGAAGTAATTGAAAAATATCCCGAATCAAATTATATTTATGCTTGTAAAAATTGGATAAAAATTTTAAATTTATACAATTCGGTTACTGGAATACAAATTAAGAGAAATAAATTTAAACAGGAAAATAAAAATTATTCTGTTAATGATAAACTGATTAAGGAAAACGTAGTATTAAAAAGTGAAAATGATCGGTTAAAGAAAACATTGTCAGAGTTGGAAAAAGCGCTTCAACGATAAACATGGGAGATATATTTTGTTTAAAAAAATATTAATAGCCAACCGAGGTGAGATAGCACTAAGAGTTATTCGAGCCTGTAAAGAATTGGAGATAAAGACTGTAGCTGTTCACTCTGAAGCAGATACCGATTCCCTCCATGTGCGCTTTGCTGATGAGGCTATCTGCATCGGTCCTGCATCAAGTATGGAGAGTTATTTAAATCCGGTTCGGATATTAGCCGCTGCTGATATCTCAGGTGCTGATGCCATCCATCCCGGATACGGGTTTTTAGCCGAAAATCCGGAATTTGCAGATATGTGTACCTCTAGTAATATCAAGTTTATTGGTCCACCAGCGGATGTTATACGAAATATGGGTAACAAAGCCGCAGCAAAAGCGTTAATGATAAATGCCGGAGTTCCTGTTGTTCCGGGAAGTAAAGGTATTTTAAAGAGTATCGAAGAAGGGCGCGATTTGGTGGAAAAAATCGGACTTCCCGTTATTTTAAAAGCTGTAGCCGGTGGCGGTGGCAGGGGAATGCGTATTGTGAAGGATATAGATGAATTTGAAATGAATTTTCAAATCACCCAGGCTGAGGCTGAAAGCGCTTTTGCTAACCCAGACCTTTATTTGGAAAAATATATTAAAAATCCACGTCATATCGAGATACAATTGATGACAGATCAACATGGAAATGCAGTTTTCTTGGGTGAACGGGAATGTAGTATTCAACGCCGCCATCAAAAACTTCTGGAAGAATCACCTTCAACGGCAGTAAGTGCTGAATTAAGAGAGGAAATGGGAAAAGTTGCCGTGGCGGGGGCATTAAAAGCCGGATATGAAGGCGCCGGAACAATTGAATTTTTGCTTGACGCTAATGGTGATTTTTATTTTATGGAAATGAATACTCGAATACAGGTTGAACACACGGTGACGGAGATGGTATATAATCGGGATCTGTTAAAAGATCAAATACGCGTAGCAGCAGGAGAACCATTGGGTTATACCCAAGATGACCTAAAGTTATTCGGACACGCTATTGAATGCAGAATAAATGCAGAAGATTGGGAACGTAATTTTATGCCAAACCCGGGTGAAATAACCAGTTATCATGTACCGGGAGGGATGGGAATTCGAGTTGATTCACATGCGTATCAACGGTATACTATTCCGCCTTATTATGATTCATTAGTGGCAAAGTTAATTGCTTTTGGTAATAATCGTGATGAAGCCATTAGACGTTTAAGAAGGGCTTTAGAGGAATATATAATTGAAGGTATTAAAACGACGATTCCTTTTCATCAGAAATTAATAGAACATCCGGATTTTCAGAGTGGTAATTTTGATACCGGATTTTTGGAAAACGTAACATTATAAAATAATTGGAGGATAAATGAATATCCCAGCAGATTTAAAATATACAAAAGACCATGAATGGGCCAAGCTGGATGGTAATGTCATTACTGTAGGGATTACCGACTATGCCCAAGGTGAATTAGGTGATGTTGTTTTTATAGAGTTACCGGATGTAAATATGGTAGTGGATATAGATGAAAGTTTTGGTACAATTGAAGCTGTTAAGGCAGTTGCCGATCTATTTAGCCCTGTTTCCGGCGAAATAGTCGAAGTAAATAGTGATATTCTGGAGGATGCTCCAGAAACCATTAATAGTGATCCTTACGGTGATGGCTGGATGGTTAAAATCAAACTTAATGATCAATCTCAGTATGATAGTCTGATGGATGCTGCAGCATACGAAAAACAAATTAGTTAGTTAGGTATTTATAACTGATTTTTTAATTTATTTGTTCACCCCCTGTGGAAGATGGACAAGGCGTCTCAAACGTAGCAATGTTGTGCTTATATTTACTGTTTAATGAAAGGCTATAAAGTAATGGCTTATCTTTCTAATTCTGAATTAGATTTTAATGAAATGCTTTCAGCAATTGGTGTAAATAATTTTAATGAATTGATAAAAAATATTCCTGAAAAAATTCGTTTCAATGATTCTTTTGATATCCCTGAAGCGGAATCTGAATTTGGGGTAAGTAAAATTTTTGGAAAGCTTGCTGAAAAGAATGAAAATTATGTTTCTTTTCTGGGCGGAGGTGTGTATGACCATTATTCACCTGCCATAATTAATGCAATAATTTCCAGGTCCGAATTCTATACTTCTTACACACCATATCAACCTGAGGTGAGTCAGGGAAACCTGCAATTAATGTATGAGTTTCAATCTTTGGTTTCCGAATTGACTCAAATGGATGTAACTAATGCCTCCATGTATGAAGCAGGCTCTGCTTTGGCAGAGGCTATACTGCTTTCTGTAAGTTACAGTAAAAGAAAGAAAGTCCTGATCTCTGCACAAGTTAATCCCAATTATAAAAGAGTAGTTGAAACCTATATTGAGAATACCGAAATTGATTTAGTCGAAATTCCGAAAAAAAATGGGATAACAGATGTTGATATATTAAATGATTTAATCGACGAATCGGTTGGAACGATTGTTATACAGCACCCAAATTATTTTGGATTTCTTGAATCCATGGAAAATATTGCTAAATTAAGAGAAGATAAGAAAAGACTGTTAATCCAAATTTATGATCCCATTTCTCTTGGCCTATTAAAAACGCCAGGTGAATTTGGAGCGGATATTGCCATTGCTGAAGGACAATCACTTGGAATTCCACAGAATTTTGGAGGTCCCTTTGTCGGACTTTTCTCCACAACACAACAGTTAGTACGGATGATACCCGGACGTTTATCGGGTGTTACAAAAGATGTCAATGGTAAACGCGGGTTTGTATTAACCCTGCAAACACGTGAACAGCATATTCGGAGAGAAAAAGCTACTTCCAATATTTGCACAAATTCTGGGCTGATGGCTCTTATTGCAGGTATTTATCTCGCAACATTAGGAAAGACCGGAATTAAGGAAGTGGCGGAATTATGTTTGCAAAAAGCACATTATTTAGCTGAAGCACTTACAGGCATTGAAGGCGTTAAATTAGTCTCGTCTTTACCATATTTTAAAGAATTTACTTTGGAATTACCCATTGAAACTGATATATTAATGAACCGTGCCCGAGAGAATAAAATTTTTGCCGGGTTAAAAATTGATCAGAATAAAATTTTGATTGCCGTTACTGAAAAAAGAACCAAGGAAGAAATGGATAATTTGATCAAATTATTTAAAACCGTTATTTTACAATAGGAATTAATATGCCGAAAATATTAATTGCTGAAGATAACGAAGATATGCTTGAAACTTTGGAAAAGATTTTTTTACATCACAATTTTGAAGTTGATACAGCATTAAATGGAAAAGAAGCGATTGAACGGGCTGCCAAATATCCGCCGGATCTAATACTGCTTGATGCTAATATGCCCGTAATGAATGGATTCGATTCCTGTAAAATACTAAAAAGTCAGAAAACAACAAAAGATATCCCCGTTATCTTCTTAAGCGCTAATTTTACTGAGGTGAATGACCGAATCACCGGCTTTGAACTTGGGGCAGATGATTATATTCTGAAACCGTTTAACATTAAAGAATTGATAATGCGCAGCACTACAATCTTGCAGCGATATAAAAAAATTAAAATGCTGCAGCAGGAGAATGAGCAATTAACCGATTCTAATCAGCGAATGTTACAGGAATTAAACAACCTGGCCGAACGGACAAAATTTGATGATGGCAAAGCAATATTCGATCAACTGACCGGCCTGTATAAACGACCATTTTTCGAAATGCGTTTGCAGGAAGAATTTAAACGTGTAAGAAAAGACGGTTTGTCGCTTTCTGTTGTTTTATTGAGTATAGGAAAACTAGATTACCTGAATCAGCATTTAGGGCCTCATATAAGTAATTATATATTAATTAAAATGGCTAATATTCTTCTTCAGAAGACAAGATCATTAGATACCTTATGCCGCTATAGTGATGATATGATTGCAATTTTACTACCGGAGATTGATGAACATAGTAGTTATTTGAAAGCCGAACAGATCAGAGCATCCTTAAATTATGCTGAATATATTGATGATGATTTAGTCAATACCTTTGGTGTTAAGCATGCAAGAAAATCAAATGTGCATAAAAATATTACGGTTAATTTAGGTGTTTCTACTGTCTCAAAAGATTCCGGTCAGATCACTAATGCAGCTGAATTGATGAAAAACACCATAGAGGCTTTACGGGTTTCCATCAGCCTCGGCAGCAATAAAACAGTTTCCTCCGGGAATGTTAGAAACGGTGAATAAGTTAAAGGATAGTTAATGGATATAAAACTTATATTTGAAATAAGCAGGGAAGGTCGAAAAGGACATGTCCTACCGAAGCTAGATATTAAGCAAAAAAGTATTAACGAATTAATCTCAACAACATATCTAAGAAATAGTTCAGCAGATTTACCGCAAGTACCGGAAAATGAGATCATGAGGCATTATGTAAATTTATCTGTATTAAATCATAATGTTGATAAATCTTTTTATCCGCTCGGTTCATGTACAATGAAGTATAATCCAAAAATAAATGAACAATTGAGCGCATTATCGGGGTTTACTCAGCTCCATCCGGGACAACCGGAAGAAACTAGCCAGGGCGCTTTGCAGCTAATGTATGAACTACAGCAATCTTTGTTAGAGATCACAGGGTTTAGTGCAATTACACTGCAACCCTCAGCAGGGGCTCAGGGTGAATTAGTTGGATTATTGCTTGTAAAAAAATATCATGAAAGTAAAAATCGTAAACGGACTATAATATTAGTTCCTGACTCTGCTCATGGCACCAATCCTGCAAGTGCCAGACTAGCGGGATTTACGATTAGAACAATTCCTTCCGGACTGGATGGAACGGTTGATCTGATTAAACTAAAAGAAAGTTTAACAGAAGATGTTGCCGGAATAATGCTGACAAACCCAAGTACTCTTGGTATTTTTGAACACCAAATTGCTGAAATTAGAGAGATGATGGATTCCATTGACGCCCTGATGTATATGGATGGGGCAAATATGAATGCTTTATTCGGTATTGTCCGTCCGGGTGATATGGGTTTTGATGTGATTCATTTGAATCTTCATAAAAGTTTTTCCACACCACATGGAGGCGGAGGTCCGGGCAGCGGCCCTGTTGCCGTAAACAACAAGTTAAAATCTTTTCTTCCTGTGCCCATAGTCACGAAAACAGGTGATAATTATTCCTTAGATTACAGTTTAAATGAAACCATTGGCAAAGTTAGCGGTTATTTTGGCAATTTTGCGCTCATGGTTCGAGCCTATGTCTACATTCGTATGATAGGTAAAGACGGCTTTCGGAAAATAGCAGAACATTCAATTGTGAATGCAAATTATATCAAATCAGGACTCAAAGATACCTATGAATTGGGGTTCGACTCTAATACAATGCATGAATTCGTTTTGTCTGCAGAAAAACAGAAAATGCGCGGAGCTAAAGCGCTGGATATCGCAAAAAGGTTGTTGGATTTTGGAATTCATCCTCCAACAGTATATTTCCCGCTTATTGTCAAGGAAGCCATGATGATTGAGCCTACGGAAACGGAAAGTAAGGAAATGTTAGACCGCTTTATAGAAGTGATGAAAGAAATTGATACTGATATAGATAAAAATTTGCAAAAAATTTTGGATGCTCCGCATACGACACCGGTGGGTAGATTGGATGAAGTTGGAGCTGCCAGAAATTTAGATATTAATTATTTTTTAAAAAAAAGTTAATAAAAGTTCCGGAGAATTAAAAATGGCATATAAACTACTCGTGGTAGATGATAACCCCAATGTTCTAAAACTATTAAAGATCAGTTTATCCAAAGCCGGATATGATATTGTTGAAGCTGAGAACGGAGAAATAGCGCTTGAGGTAGCCAATCGAGAGAAACCTGATTTAATCGTTTCAGATATTATGATGCCTAAAATGGATGGTATCGAACTTTGTTGGATGATCCGGGAAAGTTCTGAAATTCCATTGGTTCCCTTTATCTTCCTTACTTCTTTTGAAGATCCGGAAACAGAGATCCGTGGTTTTAGAGCCGGCGCGGACGAATATATGCATAAACCTATCGACAGGAAAGAACTTCTAAGCCGGGTTACAACTCTTTTGGAACGTTCCGGTAAGCTGAAAATTATTGAAGAAAAAAGTGATTTACCAAAAGGATTTTCCGGAGATTTGAGCGATCTTTCAATTGTAGAATTGGTCCAGATGCTAAATTTGAATAAAAAATCCGGTATACTTCATATAAGTGGTGCAAAATCGGGTAAAATATATCTCAAAGACGGTCAGCTTTTTTCTGCTGAGTTTGAAACTAAAACAGGGGAGGAAGCTGTATATGGTATGGTTGCAATGGATTCCGGAACATTTAATTTTGATATAACCGATTTTGAAGAGGAAAAAACTATTCAAAACTCAACCATGAATGTGATAATGGAAGCCTGCCGGATCATGGATGAAAGACAAGAGGCTGATACAGAGTTTGATAACTAATTTGTAAACGAAGATTAGTTATCATCTCATGCTTTACCTTTGATTTATTTAAATGAAGTAATTGTTTATCACCTACTTTACTTATCCCTCCTTGCTTTTTTAATTAATTTATACATTTTCTGTAAATTATACTTTCTTTTAACAATAATTTATTCTAATTTTGTTCAAATATATAAATAAAATTTATGATAGGTAAAATGGAATCAAGAGAATTAATTATTATAGGCGCCGGTCCCGCCGGTCTGCGGGCTGGAGAAGAGGCAAAACGGCTTGACATTGATTACATGATCATTGAGAAAGGGGAAGTAGGCGCCGCATGGCGTACCGTTCGCCCTGATTCAAAAATGTTATCTCCCTGCCATCCGCAGAGGGATTGGACGAGTATTTCTTCCTCTTTCCCGATTTGGAGATTACCGGTTGAAAGACCCTATTGTAATTCCTTGGAATTTGTTACTTATTTAGAGGAATATGCAGCCCGTTTTAATTTAAATATTGTGAAAAATACAATTGTTATAAAAATTGAGAAAAATGAAGGTCAGTTTATTGTCCAAACGGGAAGTGGGAAAAAATTCTCGTCTCCATTTTTAATCACCGCGAGCGGAATATTTGATGGTAAATATTTCCCTAATATTCTTGGAGTAAAAAATAATCCGATTGTGATGCATTCACACAACTATATGTCACATTTGCCATTTGTTAATAAGCGGATATTAATCATCGGCGCCGGAAACAGCGCGGCTGAAGTAGCCCTTGAACTTGCCGGAAAATCTATTCTTTTTTTGGCAACACAATCAGAATTAAAATATTTTTTAAAAACAAGAAAGCTCTATCATATTCGTGGTATATATGAAAGTTTCCTAAAAGAGTTTATCGAGATGGAATTTATCCGTTATATGCCCGGCTCAAAAATTAAAGGAATCGAAAAAAACAGGGTTATTTTTACCGACAGCGAATTAGAAGTACATAAAGTGATTTTTGCCACCGGCTACCGTCCTGAAATGAAATTCCTTGATTGGGGATTGAAAATCAGAAAAGATCGCAAACATTATCCCGAAACCACCGAAACAGGAGAGAGCAGGCAGATTGAGAATTTGTTCTTTGCCGGACCGTTGGCGCTAAATGTAACTTCCAGCGTGGTTTTGCACGGCTTTTTGAAATACATTCCAATAACGATGAATACAATTTTGCAGCGGCTTAAACAATAAGTTTTTTGAAATAGATTTTCTTTACTTTTTTTTTATATTTTAGGGAGAAGAATTTAACGCAGAACCCGCAGAACCCGCAGAGCCCGCAGAAGAGTCTCGCAGAGAAAATAATAATAGCAAAAATCAACGGTCTGGTACTTCTAAAATCAAAAATCGTTGATCGGTGTTCGATATTCGTTTATCCTGATTTTGTATTCAGGATATTTAACGCAGTAGGTAAAAAAAACAAAAAAACGAATTTCCAATGTCGAACACGGAATGTCCAATAATGAAGTTTTCCCGTTATTGCGAGGAGCGGTAACGACGAAGCAATCCGTAATAGTTAATCGGGATTGTCAGTAGTGGATTGTTTCTTCCGCCCGGGCGTAATCGCAATGAAACGGCGAGAGAAGATTTATGATTTTTTAATCATTCGTGTATTCGTGGCTATTTTTTTACCCTTTCCCCCAGCCCCTTTCCCTGATAAAACAGGGCAAGGGGAGACAATTGATCTGTTATGTTTTTAATTCTTTTTTTGCGAATTTGTTAGAGAATAATAAAAACAAGAACCCGGAAGCAGGAAATTCTAAAATCAAAAATCGTACTTCGACAAGCTCAGTACAGGTTAATCGGTGTTCGATATTCGTTTTTTCTGTTGGGTTTTTTACCAGGCGAAATTTTTACAAACCCCCTTAATCCCCCTTTCGTAAGGGGAAAATCGACTTTTGGAATTGCATGTTTTTTACATTTTCCCCGTTAGGGGAAAAATGTTTAAAGCCCCGTGTGAAACGCGGGGCAGACAGGGTTGAATAAATAATCTGCTTAAAAAATTTCATTACTCTGTACGAAATAATTTTTCTCTACTATTCTCATAATTCTCTCATAATTCATACGACAAAAGTTTTTCATGAATTTAACCGTAAATAATTAGAATAAATATTAAAAATAGTGTAAATTGAAAATTAGAATTAGAATTACACTTTTTAATATGGAAAATTTGGAGATAAGATATGGAAACATCAAAAAACTACTCGGATGAAACTAAATCCGTTCACGCGGGAATAAAGGATAACGAAAATCTTGCAGTAATACCGCCTATTTATCAAACATCAACTTTTAAATTTAAAAATGCTGAACATGGCGCTGCCGTATTTAAAGGAGAGGAACCGGGATATATTTACACAAGAATGGGGAATCCGACTGTTGAAGCGCTTGAAGACGCTGTTGCTTCATTGGAAAATGGTCATAAAGGATTGGCTTGTTCCAGCGGTATGGCGGCTATAAACACCGTTTTTTCTGCATACCTTAATTCCGGGGATCATATAATTTGTTCGGAAACCGTTTATGGCCCCACTACCGCATTATTAAATGATGTTTATTCAGGATTCGGCATTGAAACAACTTTTGTTGATATCGCATCTTTAGAGGATATAAACAGCGCTGTAAAGCCTAATACTAAAATGATCTATATTGAAACACCGGGTAATCCTACACTTGTTGTGGCTGATCTTGCCGCTTGTTCGGAAATTGCCAGAAAAATCGGAGCAATTCTTGTTGTGGATAATACATTTATGAGCCCTATTTTACAAAAACCCTTTAAATTTGGTGCTGATATAATTATTCATAGTATGACAAAATTTCTTAATGGTCATGCGGATGTGGTTGCGGGAATGATTATAGCAAAGAGTGAAGAGGATTATAAACTGCTGAGAAAAACACTCAATTTGGTTGGCGGATTCCTTGCACCGATGGAGGCTTTTCTCGTGCATCGCGGAATAAAAACATTGTCAGTGAGGATGGAGATTCATTGTAGAAATGCTATGAAAATAGCCGAATATCTTGAAAATCATCAAAAAGTGAAAAAAACAATATATCTCGGTTTGAAATCTCATCCTCAACATGAACTTTGTAAAAAACAGATGAAATATTTTGGCGGGATGATTAGTTTTGAATTAAAGGGAGGCATAGAATCAGGTAAAAAACTGATGAATGGTGTAAAATTGTGCCAGTTAGCGGTCAGTCTTGGTGGTGTTGAATCATTAATTCAACATCCGGCTTCTATGACGCATGCGATTATGAGTAAAGAAGACCGTTTGAAGGCGCAAATCACAGATGGTTTGGTACGTATTTCTGTTGGGATTGAAAATGTTGATGAAATTATTGCTGATATTGATCAGGCATTAAAAATGATATAATAAAAAGATTTAATTAGAAGGAGACTAAAAATAACATGGAAAAAATAGGCCATTATGTAGCGATATTCGGAGGAGCAGTAGCGGGGTCTGAAGCAGTTTATCAGCTAATAAAGAATGATATAAATCTAGTCGTTTTTGATCAGAATGCACTGCCATATGGGAAAATAGAAAGCGGATTACCTAAATGGCATGTTAAGCTGCGTGATAAACAAGAACAGAAAATTGATGAAAGAATATCTGATCCAAAAATCAAGTATGTTCCTAATGTACATTTGGGCAAAGATATTGATTTTATTGATGTCGTAAAAAATTGGGGATTTAGCGCTGTTTTATTAGCTAATGGCGCATGGCGGGATCGTCCTTTACAGGTAGAAGGAATTGACGCTTACATTGGTAATGGATTATATTACCAAAATCCTTTAGTTGCCTGGTTTAATCAAAACCATGATCCGAACTATAAAGGTGAGTGGTTGGATATTGTTGATGGAGCAATTGTAGTGGGCGGCGGATTGGCGTCCCTTGATATTATTAAGATTGTTATGCTGGTAACGGTTGAAAAAGCTCTTAAAGAAAAAGGCTATAAAGCAAATGCTCTGATGTTGGAACATAAAGGAATTTCGACAGTATTAAATGAGCTTGGATTAACTTTTGATGATCTTGGTATAAAAGGAGCAACCTTATATACTCGGCAGGGGATTGAACATATGCCTCTCGCCGCTCTACCGAAAAATGCGGATGACATCATGCGAGAGAAAATATATAATGTGAGAAGAAAAGTCCTTAAAATCGCAATGGATAAGTTCTTGTTTAAAGTGGTTGATAATCATGTACCTGCAGATAAAATAATTAAAAATGGACGTTTAACAGGATTGAAGTTTAACCGGACGGAAACAAAAAACGATAAAATAAAAGTATTCACTGATGAGTTTATAGATGTTGAGGTCCCCTTAGTTATCTCCGCGATTGGCAGTATTCCCGAGTTAATACCCGGAATTCCCACCAAAGGAGAGGTGTATCGTGTAAATGATATAGAATCCGGTCAATTGGAAGGATTTGATAATGTTTTTATTCTCGGCAATGCGGTTACGGGACGCGGGAATATTAGAGATACACAAGCTCATGGGCGCAAGGTAACCGAACGAATTGTTGATCAATTTATGGTTAATAGTGAAGAAGATTATAAAGAGTTATTTGATAGGGCTGAAGAGTTAACTGATTTTAGACTCTCAACAATCGGAGATAAAATAAAGAGTTTTTCTCCTTTAACGAGTGAAAAAATCCAAAAACTTATGCAGAAAATAACGGCATTACAAAATAGAACAGGATATAACGGCAATTATCAGCAATGGGTTAAAAAATATACACCGCCGCGTCTGGAGAATATGATACAACATGAAAAATAAAAGTAATGTGGTGTTTTCAACGAATCCGGATTGGCAGTCGGAAAAGAAAATCGTATCACTATCTCCACAGGGAAAACAAGGAAATATCTATATCCTGCGTGACAGAAAGGGAAGAGGCGGTAAAACCGTTACGGTTGTAGAGGGCTATAATGGCGACTTAAAAGCCATGTTAAAACGCATGCAAAAACTGTGCGGTAGTGGTGGCTCTATTAAAAAAGAAAATATTGAAATACAGGGAGATCATCGAAATAAAATTTCCGACTTTTTATCAAAAGAAGGATATAATGTGAAATTTAAAGGTGGATGATTTCGATAGAGATTAAGCATAACCGCGTGAATATGTCAACTCTGGTATGTAGCAGGAGTTAGGTTTGTAATAAGAGGGAATATTGAAAAAAGAAAATCAAAACCACACCGAAAAAATACAATTATTGCGTGAATTTCAAGCTGGTAAAATTGATCGAAGGACATTCCTGATGCATCTCGGCGCTCTGTCTTCGCTTGTTTTTCTCCCCCCTATGTTAAGCCAATGTAAAGACAACATAAAAAGAGACCAATCGGTTTTTAGCGAGAAGCGTTGGGAAATATTAAAAATTGTTCAAAATCATTTATTCCCATCTTCTAAAGACTCTCCCGGAGTGAAAGAGATTAATGCTGCTATTTATCTACAAAATGTGTTACTTAATGACCAAACGGATAAAGAAGATAAAGAGTTTATTTTAAATGGATTAGATTGGGTAGAAGAAACAGCTGAAGAGGTGTTAAATAAAACTTTTTTAACGCTTGATGTCCCGCAGATAGAAA
>JAUVIB010000373.1 GCA_030592985.1 Calditrichaceae bacterium
AAGGAATTAATTTTTCTAGACAGAAATGAAAATAATTATGGACCGTCTCCGCAGTGTCTTGAAGTTTTTAAAGATGTTCATTTCAAGCAGTTGAGCTTCTATACCAGAATATATGAAAAAAATGCTAAAAGTGAACTTTCCCTCAGACTGGCAAAAGACTACAATGTATTAGAAAAACAGGTAGTGATAGGCTATGGCGGGGAAGATTTGTTAAAATCGATCGTCCACAGTTACCTTAAGGCGGGCGAAACCTTGTTTGTACCTGCTTTTTCTTGGTGGTATTATAAATCCATTGCATCGGAAATGGGAGGTAAAACAGTTGAATACCCACTTTATGCCGGAGATGACCGATATCATTATGATATTGATGGTATGCTGAAATTATATAGAGAAGTTAACCCCAAAATTGTATTTATCAGTACGCCCAATAATCCCACCGGCAATAGTCTGACGACGGAGGAACTTTATACTATTTTAGACGAAATGAAAGATACAATCGTGGTATTGGATGAGGCGTACGCCATGTTTAAAACCACGGATTATTCTTATGTTAGAGAAGTGGTAAATCGTTATCCTAAAACTGCCGTTATACGTACTTTTTCCAAATATTTTGCTCTGGCCGGAGTGCGAATCGGATTTGCTGTTATTGGTAAAGAGCTGGATTATTTTGAATGGTTTTCTTCTAAATATTTGGGATATAGTCGCATCAATGAGTTGATTGCCCTTGCTGCTCTTGATTCAATGCCTTATTACGAAGAAATAACTGCAAAAATGAATACTGACAAAGAAACGTTTTTTACTGAATTTAGCAGGTTGTCCGGTTTCAAACCTTATCGGTCGGACGCCAATTTTATACTGGTTGATATGGTAAAAGAGCGTATGTCATTGTTAGAAAATTTTTTGAAAGAGAAAAATCTAATTATCAAGTTTATGAATGAAGAGGTATTAAATTCTCAATTGCGTATTACCATCGGGACACAGCGCGAGAATAAACTACTGATGGATGCTATTAAAGAATATTCCACCAATAATTCTCCAATTGATATTTAAATATGAATATTCTTGAAGAATATAAACAATCTCTTAAATATGTTGAAGCGGAAGAACCGCTGGATTTATATTTATACCGTATTGTATCCTTTGTTTTTGTGAAAATAATTTATCCGCTGCCTATTACACCTAATCAATTATCAATGACCGCTTTAATTATGGGTATCGTCAGTGCCTTTTTCTTTTCTTCAGGTACGGCGGAAACCAATAAAATTGCTGCATTATTTTATGCTATCTACTATTTATTCGATCTTAGCGACGGCCAGGTAGCCCGCCTGAAAAAAAAGGGCACACGAACAGGCCGTATTATTGACGGTATCTCCGATTATGTAACGCATTTTGCCATTTATATTGCTCTTGGGATCAGTTATAATACTGCCGGCGGCTGGTTCTTGGTATTGTTTACATTAATATGTTTAATGGTCCACGTAATATTATTTGATTTTTACCGAAATCGTTACTTGGAGTATGCTATTGGCGAAGTCAGTCTTTATGGCGATAATTTAGATATGTTTCAGAAAGAATACGATGAAATTAAAGCGCAAGGCGGATATTATTTTAATCGTTTTATATACTTTTTGTATTTAAAGTACATCGCTGTGCAGAGTTTGTTTATTTCTCCCAGATCGAAAGAGCAGCATAAACAAAAATTTGAGAGAAATGATTTTCTTGAGAAAAATAGACCCGTGATCCGTTTATGGTCATTTATGGGCAGTTCACTTCATGTTACATTGTTGATTTTTACGGCTATTTATAACCGTATAGATATTTATTTTTATGGAATTATAATTGTTATTAATATATATGCGTTATTTATGATGATAATCCAAAAATTAACTGATAAAAAAACACAATTAATTAAAAGCGGCGTCCAATTATGAAGGCTGTAATCCTCGTTGCCGGAATTGCCTCACGGCTAAGACCATTAACCGATAATACGCCAAAATGTTTATTGGAAATCCGGGGTAAATCGATTCTAAGCCGGATGGTGGAAAATCTGTCTAACATGGTTGTAACTGAGTTTATTGTAGTAACCGGTTACTTAAAAGAGCAAATTTTATCATTTTTCAAATCTCAGTATCCACAGCTTAAAGCAACTTTTATTAATAATGAAGTCTATGAAACCACCAATAATATTTATTCTTTATGGTTAGCGAAAGAAGCCGTTGATGGTCAGGAATTTTTATTATTGGATGGCGATATCCTATTTGAACGGAATATAATTGATTTATTAATAAATCATCCATCTCCATCCACTCTGGCTTTACGCTCCAATGGTTCTGTAGAGAAAGAGGATATGAAAGTTTTTACAGATGCGGATGGCTTTGTGAAGGAGATTAATAAAACCATGAATCCTGCAAAAGCAAACGGTGAGTCCATTGGGATTGAATTATTTTCGGCGGAATTCTCAAAAACTCTGTTTGCCGAACTGCAGGTTATGATGGAAAAAGAGAGCAAAGTTGATGTGTGGTATGAAGAAGCCTTTCAGAGGATTATTGATGCCGGCAGCAAAATTGCAGCGGTGAATGTGGGGGATTTGCAGTGTATGGAGCTGGATACGGTAGAAGATTTTCGGCAGGCGGAACAATTTAGTTTTTAATTTTAAAATAATAAATTTACATAGAGATATTCCTATTAATGATCACTTTTACAGCGGTATGCAAAGATAGAATTTGTTAAATTTAAAATGTATTATAAAATCGGCGTTCAAATACTTTTATTCTTTTTGCTTCAAGTAATTATTTCCTGTTGTCCGAAGGTGATTTACACTGCGCCGGAAGGCCCTGTTTTTAGTGGGAATTTCAGTCCCGCTCAAATCCCCGCCACAGATACCATCAAAGTTGTATCATTCAATATCGAATATGGTGAAAAAATTGACCAGGCTATTTTAGAGCTGGCCACGGTTCCGGATTTAAAAAAGGCTCAAATCATTTTGCTTCAGGAAATAGATGAACTGGGCGTAGAAAAAATGGCCAGATTCTTAAATATGGATTATGTCTATTATCCCACCGCTATTCACACATATGAGCGAAATTTTGGTGAGGCCGTTTTAACAAAGGGGACGATTAAGGAATATTTTAAGGTGGTTCTTCCGCATCGTAATCCCATCTGTCATCAAAAGCGCATTGTGGTAATGGCAATTATTAATATGGGTGGAATCTCCATCCTCGCCGGGTCCTTGCATCTTGAGGTGGCTGTGTTAAGTGTTGACAAACGAGTCGATCAGGCGAGCGCTGTATTGAAGGCTGTTCCTGATAGTATCGATCATATTATTTTAGGCGGAGATTATAATTCACTACTACAGTCTACGATAGATTTACTGGATACGATCGCTGGCCGGAGTGGTTATAAAAGAGCAACTGAAAATATCGATTATAGCGTCGCTTCAGCGCCCTTCGGATGGTTTAAGTTTAATTTGGATCATATTTTTGTCAAAGGATTTGTTCCGCAGCGCAGCGGCAGCTACAAAAAATCAACAGCGAGCGATCATTATCCTGTATGGGTTATATTAAAGAAAGAATGATAAAGCTAATAAGAATTAAGAAATATGATTTTTAATTATTTTTAAAAACATAATAGGTCTATTGAATATTAATATGTGATTTATTACATTGAATCTTTAATTATATGTCTGTATAACGAAGGGATATATCTTTGTATAAAAATATAGTATTTGTGCTTATCATATTATTATCTGTTAGCTTTGTTGCTGCGCAGGAGACGGATAGTTTGGCTCAGGTAAAATATTCCCAAAAATCCAATTACGATTATTATCGCAGCGCCACTTATACACCCGATCCTGAGTTAGTGAAAAAATATAATCCGCGAAAGCCCATTTGGATACCTTTGCTGGAATCGGTCGGGCAAAATGTAGTTACCTGGGCTTTTAACCGCTATATCTCAGATGCGCCGCATGCCTATATCAGCATAGAGACGATTAAAGATCATTTTAAACAAGG
>JAUVIB010000258.1 GCA_030592985.1 Calditrichaceae bacterium
GATGCGTTATATTTTTACCCTCGCCGGCTTCACCCAGACCGTAGCCTTTCACTGTCCTGGCCAGTATCACCGTTGGAGCGCCGGTATGATTGACAGCACTATGGTAAGCGGTATAAACTTTTTCCGGGTCATGGCCGCCAAGTTTTAACCGTTCAAGTTGTTCATCAGACATGTGCTCTACTATTTTCAACAGTTGAGGATATTTCCCCCAGAAATGTTTTCGAAGATAAGCGCCCCCCCGAACCACATAATTCTGATATTCGCCGTCAACCACCTCACCCATGCGTTTTACTAATAAACCATTGATGTCTTTTGCCAGCAAAGAATCCCAGTCACTGCCCCAGATCACCTTAATAACATTCCAGCCGGCGCCGCGGAAAACTGTTTCTAATTCCTGAATAATTTTACCATTACCTCGAACCGGGCCGTCTAACCGTTGCAGATTACAGTTGATTACAAAAATCAGGTTATCCAATTTTTCACGGGCAGCCAGGGAAATCGCGCCCAGAGCTTCCGGTTCATCGGTTTCACCATCACCCAAAAAGGCCCATACTTTCTCACCTTTCGGTTTTTTCAGGCTTCTGTCTTCGAGATAGCGATTAAAACGAGCTTGATAAATAGCGGTTAGCGGACCAAGCCCCATTGATACCGTGGCAAACTGCCAGAAATCCGGTCGCAGCCAGGGATGCGGATAAGAAGGTAACCCCTTGCTGTCCTTATGATACTCATGGCGGAAATTTTTTAATTCTTCGGTAGATAACCGGCCTTCCAAAAATGCGCGGGAATAGATTCCGGGAGAGGCATGTCCCTGAAAATAAATCATATCGCCGCTAAAACCATCGTAAGAGGCGCGGAAAAAATGGTTGAAACCCACTTCATAAAGCGTCGCTGCAGAAGCGTATGTGGAAATATGACCGCCGATTCCGTTTTCATTGCGATTGGCCCTGACTACCATTGCCATTGCGTTCCAGCGGATAATGCTTTTAATGCGTCTTTCTATCTCTCGGCTTCCGGGATAAGGGGGCTGATTGTCTGAAGATATGGTATTAATGTAGGGTGTATTAGCGGAAAAAGGTAGTTTGACACCCTCAAAATTTGCGCGGGTTATAAGCTCCTGCAAAAGCTCTTTCACCCGTTCCGGACCGCCGTTTTCTAAAACATAATCCAGCGATTCCAACCATTCCTTGGTTTCTATCTCTTTAACTTTCTGATCTTCATATTGGCCCATTTTTATATTTCCTTATAACTTAAAGAGCTATACATCTGTACTATTAAGTACTACAAATAACGCAAATTCGAATGGAAAAATTCCATCAATTTTTTTGGGATGATTTAGGGACAACTCTGTAATCAAAGACGAGGGATATTAAGAATATTTTAAACGTGTTTAATGAGCTAAAAACGTAATCAATTTATTCATTTGCGTGTTGTGGCTTATTTTCATTATATTTCGCGATCGGTTTTAATTCCCCGGACGTATTATTACTGTAAAAGTCAAACCCATAGATATTAACCAACTATTCACTTTAATTTCGGCACCCAACGATTATGAAAATAAAAGAATTTAATATTACCCGTTTTCCCTTTTTTTATGGTTATGTTATTTTATTCAGCGGAACAATCGGTATTTTAATGAGCGTACCGGGACAAACCGTAGGTATTTCCGTTTTTACTGATTTTATAATTGAAGATATGAAAATATCAAGAGAATATCTAAGCCTTGCATATTTGATCGGTACGCTTAGCAGCTCTTTTTTTCTCACATATGCAGGACGCTTTTTTGATAAATTCGGAGCCAGAGTTACTTCGGTTATTTCTGGTTTTTTTCTCGGCTTATCACTTATTTTCATAGCGGAAGTCGGCTGGTTTACAGATGTTATTAGTCGTCAATGGAAATTTGGAAACTGGACAACGGTTGTTTTTATTCTGATTACTTTCGGTTTTTTTATTGTCCGCTTTTTCGGACAGGGCGTTTTAACCATGGCATCCAGAAATATGGTAATGAAATGGTTTGAAAAACGCAGAGGTATGGCCAGCGCCGTGATGGGCATAGCGGTCTCTTTTGGTTTTTCATACGCACCCCGTCTGTTTGATTTATTAATTACGCATTCCGGGTGGCAGTCGGCATGGTTTCAGATAGCGGTCGTTTCCAGTATTTTCTTTACAATATTCGCCTATATTACATTTCGTGATAATCCCCAGGATTTCGGACTTATTCCTGATGGTAAAGAGATAGATATCCATGTAAAAAATAAACCCAAGTACCATCCGGATAAACAGTACACTCTCAAAGAAGCACGGGCAACGTATAGTTTTTGGATATTTAATCTTACCTTAGCTTTACAGGCTTTATATATAACTGCCCTGACTTTTAATATTGTCAATATTTTTGCGGACGCCGGCCTAACCCGTGAAGATGCTATCTTAATATTTTTACCCTCTTCGGTTGTGGCGGTCCTGTTTCAGGTGGTCTGCGGATATCTTGCTGATTATGTTAAGTTGAAATATCTTTTAATGATACAAATTTTAGGATTAATATTATCCATGGCCGGACTATCAATATTAGACAAGGGACTACCCGTATATCTTATTATTCTCGGTAACGGTATTTCCGGTGGATTGTTTGGTGTTGTTTCAGCGGTTATGTGGCCGCGCTTTTATGGAACGAAACATCTTGGCGCTATAACCGGATATAATATGAGCTGGATGGTAGCAGGCAGCGCTTTAGGTCCCTATCTTTTCAGCCTGCTTTATGATTTTAGCGGGAACTATGAATTATCCGGTTTGTTCAGTTTAATATTGGCCGTTGTCCTTTTTATTCTCTCTTTCCGCGCCGATAATGTTAATGAATGAAACAGAGAATACGAAAAATTAAAGGATTCGTGATAAGTAAGTGATATTTATTTATTATTCTCCAAATAGAGAATCAATAGGAGGAAATAAAATGTATAAATTATCATTTATTATTGTTTCTATATTTTTAGCTGCCTGTACGGAATCACCTAATAATATTGTTACCATAAATACGCCTGCGGACACTACGGGAAAGAATGATAGAACTGTTATTCTCACGGATAGAACCGGTAAAAAATGGGATATAACCTATGCCTATAATCATTATAATATGGATCCATCTCAATTTTATTACGACCTTGGACCCAACGCCTTCATTCCTGTTCAAAATCCAAAATTTTTTACTCCGGGCGATCCGGGCTTTCCGACGAGTACAAATACCAATGTTGTAATCGGTTTAAATTATCGGGGAGAACAGCGGGCTTATCCTTTATATATTTTAAAATCCCATGAGGTAGTGAACGATGATTTCAGCGGTGTGCCGGTTGCAGTGGTTTATTGACCTCTCAGGGGATTAACTGCCGTGTATAGCAGGAAGATAAAAAAGGATGGCCTTGATACTAATTTAACGCTAAGTCCCAGCGGTTGGGTTTACCAAACTACCTTTGTATTATATGATTATGAGACGGAAAGTTTATGGTATCCTTTTCCGGAAACAGATATGCTCAGATGTGTAAATGGCTTTTATGCCGATAGAATCTTATCGCCAATAAGCAGCGAAACCATGAGATGGAGTGATTGGATTAAAAAATATCCAGACTCTAAATTTTTAAAATTTCCATAGACCGGTTCGTCAATCCCTCTTTAATTTCTCGATTTTTCAATAACTTTTCATCCGTTTAGTTAAAGTTATTTCAGGATGGAGTACTATTTCATCTTTAATTTTTTTAGAAAATGGTAAAAGTATAATCCAGATCACTGATTGTTTTTCATCACTGGTATTAATTCTTTATTTTGCATTTTATGTGAAATTTAATTAAATACGGGCTTCCTTAGATAATTAAAAGAATAGTACTATGAATGTCATAAGCAAAGATGAACGAAATAGCTTAAAAGAAAGTTCAAGAATCATTATAAAAGTCGGAAGCCGTGTTATTGTTGACAAAACAGGCCATCCGGATATTGTTAAAGTCGAACGCCTCGTCAAGCAAATCGCTCAGATTCATAAACAGGGTAAAGAGGTGATATTGGTAACATCCGGAGCCATTGCCGCCGGTGTGGAAGCGCTTGGATTAAAAAACCGTCCGAAGATTCTTCCGGAACTGCAAATGGCGGCGGCCGTTGGTCAAACACGCCTGATGACTTTATATGAACGTTTGTTTTCAAAAGAAGGGTGTATAGCAGCCCAAGTTCTTCTTACCCATGGAGATTTGCGGAAACGAGCGCGACATTTAAATGCCCGCAATACAATTTTACGTCTTTTAGATCATAATATTATTCCCATAATCAATGAAAATGATGTTGTTTCTGTTGACGAAATCCGCTTTGGGGATAATGATCAACTGGCTTCATTAACTGCCATATTAATCGAATCAAACCTTCTATTACTGCTCACCACAATCAACGGCCTGCAGCGGGTAGTGGGCGACTCCTCAAGCCGAATCTCATTTTTGGATGCAATCACAAAAGAGACACTTACGATGGCGTCCGGGAAAGGAAGTGATTTTTCTCTCGGCGGTATGGCTTCAAAATTACAGGCCGCTCAGATGGCAGCGGATTTAGGGATTAAAGTTGTAATCGCTGACGGCAATGAAAAGAATGTAATTCCCGCAATTATATCAGGAGAAGATATCGGTACATTAATTATCTCTTCAAAAAAATCGAACTTATCAAAAATTAATCGTCGCAAGCGCTGGATTGCTTTCTTCCATCGAACGAGCGGTGTAATAACAGTTGATTCCGGGGCTGAAAAAGCGGTCGCCAAACAAAATTACAGCCTTTTGCCCATAGGGATATGCGAAGTTGAAGGTAACTTTGTTAAAGGTTCCCTTGTTAAGATAAAAAATCAAAACGGGAAGACCATCGCCAAAGGATTGGTATCTTTTTCCAGTGATGAAATACGCAGAATTCAAGGGAAAAAATCGGTAGAGATAAAAAATATCTTGGGTCATGATAATTATGATGAAGTTATCCATCGGGATAATTTGATCGTATTGAATGGATAATTGGCAAATAGTGACTTGTAATTGGTGATTAGTGATTGGTAAAAACTTTTACATTGGATATTGATAAAAAAGGAATTATTTTGCAGACAAAAATTCTTTCTATGGGGAAAAAAGCTTTAAAAGCTTCAAGAGAGCTTTCTCTCCTGGATTCGGACACAAAAAACAAAATTCTCCTGGCTATGGCTGCTGAAATAGAAGACCGGAAAGAGCAAATCCAGGGAGAGAATAAAAAAGACCTGATTGCGGGCAAAGAAAATGGACTTACAAATGCGATGCTTGACCGCCTGGAGTTAACAGATACGCGTATTTCTGATATGTGTATAGCTATCCGTGAAGTGGCAGGACTTCCCGATCCGGTTGGTGAAATA
>JAUVIB010000296.1 GCA_030592985.1 Calditrichaceae bacterium
AAAGTGTCTGAGAAGAAAACAGACAGATTTAAAAAACCTCTAATTAATATATAATATCGAATATCCGATTAAGGACGAATAATATCTTTAATCACAAATGCTATTATTTAAATAATAGTGTTATAAATAGTCGGAGTAAAAAAACGAAACTTTTTATATTGTTTTTAATATTTTCTACGGGATTATTCAGTCAATACTATCCAAATGAAAATATTGCATTGATATCTTATCATTCAGAAGATAAAGTTTATAGTTTGCACTGCAATTTGGAAGCGGATAAAAATATTTTTATTAAAAATGAAAAAATTTATATTTATTTATATATTACTAATTTAAATGATGAAAAAATTGTTCTCGAAAATTATGATAGATTATTACATTGCACTGATATTAATAGAAATTTAACATACAGTCAGGTTTTTACCGGAAAACATTGGATACCCGCTAACGGCAAGGATATCAGTTGTTCTTTGTTAAATATTAGATCTTGGCCTATTAGAAAAAAGTCGGATTTAAAAGTAAAGCCCTCCCTTCTTCTTGGATATCCCGGAAATTATGAAATAAAAGTTATAGCTTCCAATGAACAGCGTAAAGATTTAGACATAATATCTAATACATTCAAAATAAAAATTACAGAAGAACTACCACCTCAAAAAGATAAAGAACAATACGCAGAATTCTATAAGAATGATTATTTAAAAAATAGTTTTACAACGGCAAAAGAATATATTGACAAAATTTCCGGTAATTATTATGAACAAAATATTTTGGCAGAAGCTTTTATGCCCCCTACGGATTATTATGATGTTTTGACCGGCAGATCAACAAAATTTAATAAAAGAGAAATGATGGAATTAAGTATGTACTTTTTACTAAATTTTCCAAATAACGAGCAAGGTTTTTATGTATTTAATGATTTATATTATTCTCCAGACTCACCGGAATTTGTTAAAGCGCTTTATGATAGTATAAAAAATATTGATATTCAAAAATTAGGTTTAAAAAAGAACCGCCTTTTAGAAAAAATTAACATTATGATAGAAAGAGGGGAATGGGGGAATTTAGACATAAAATAATGTACAGAAAAGAATAAAAAATATACTAGAAAAATCACTGATTTTTAAAAAAATCCGAAAAATCCCTTTTTACACAAATTGATGGACTTAACCTAAGGAGTTCGCTTCAAATGGCTATTCTAAAAACTACTTTATTAAAAAAAATGCTCTTTTTATTTGCCACTATTATACTTTTTCATACTTTTATTGGTTGTCAGGATTCAAATCAAAGCAATCCCAAAAATGTTGTAGTTGTCATAAGTGACAGAGATGTTTCTTCTGAAAAAATAGCAGCAGTCATTTTAACAGAAGAAGTTGAAAAACGAACCGGGTTTAAATGGAGAATCACTACAAGATTACCTGAAAATGGAAATACGATTGTTTTATCATCAAATAACAGCGCTGTTAATGATAAAATCAAAGCGGAGGGTTATAAATTAAAAATCAGCGAAGAAGAGGGAGAAATTAAAATAAAAATTTCCGCAGTAGATGGTCGCGGGGTTCTGTATGGTGTAGGTAAACTTCTCAGAATGTTTGAATGGAAAAAGGGAGAGGCTAAATTTCCTAAAAATGTGGATATTACATCTTCACCCAAATACCCAATGAGGGGGCACCAAATTGCCTACCGTTCCCTGGCAAATTCGTACGATGCCTGGACACCCGAAATTTACGACCAGTATATTCGCGATCTTGCCCTGTTTGGAAACAATAGTATTGAGTTAATTCCAACCGGTGGACGTGGCCCGCTTATGAAATATGACCCATTAGAAATGAATCGTATGGTAAGTGAAATTTGCGATAAATATAATATGGATTTCTGGTTTATGACCGGCACATCAAAGGATTTGTCAGATGTAAATAGAAGAGATGAAGTTGTTGTGCGTCTTAAGAAAGAAATTGATGTTATGCCAAGATTGGATGGCGTCTTCTTTTCCGGAGGCGATCCGGGTATAAGTCATCCTAAATTTGTTATCCCCTTGTTGGAAGACCTTGCAGCAGTTCTGATACAAAAACACCCGAAAGCAAAAGTATGGTTCTCTCTTCAGGACTTTGATAAAAAAGAGGTTGATTTCTTTTTCGATTATATAAATAAAGAAATGCCTGAATGGTTCGGTGGATTGGTTAATGGACCACACAGCCCCAATATGGTAGAATCGAGAAAAAGACTTCCTGCAAAATATAAACTGCGTCATTATCCTGATATTACCCATTCTTGTCGTGGGCAGTTTCCTGTAGAATGGTGGGATTCTGCATTGGCACGCACATTGGGTAGAGAATGCCCGAATCCACAACCTGTTTATAATTCATTAATTCATAATTGGTTCGCTCCATATACCGATGGGTTTATTTCATATTCGGATGGTATGCATGATGATCTGAATAAATTTATTTGGACTACCAAAAGTTGGGATCCTGATATTGATGTCCGGGAAATTTTAAAGGATTATTCCCGCTTCTTTTTCCGCCCCGATCTTTCTGAATCTGTAGCTGATGGTATTCTTGCTTTAGAGAAGAATTGGATTGGGGCATTAGTCGAAAATGGCTCTGTTGAAACAACATTAAAATACTGGGAAAATTTAGATAGAGAGGCTCCTGAATTAGAATATAATTGGCGTTGGCAGTTGTTTCAGCTAAGAAGTAAATACGATGCTTATATCCGCAACCGGGTTATCTATGAAAGATCACTTGAAAAACAAGTTAATAACATACTTTCTAAAGCTGTGGAAATCGGTGCCGATTCGGCTATTAAAAAATCATTGAGAATCTTAAATCTCGCAGTTACAGAACCTGTTTCATCTGAATTGAGGAATGAAATAGAGGCTTCGGCGCTTATACTTTTTAACACCATTGGTTTTCAAACCAGTGTGGAAAAATACAAAGCATACGGTTTGAATCGGGGAGCAATAATTGATTATTTAGTTATGCCAATGAATAACCGTCTTTGGTTAGAAGATGAGTTTACTAAGATTAAAAAACTTTCAGCTGAAACAGAAAAATTAAAGTGTCTTGATATTATTCGCAATTGGGAAAATCCGGGTGAGGGAAGTTTCTATGACGATTTAGGTACACTTGACCGCTCAACACACCTTGTTACCGGTGAAGGACTTCATACTAATCCAACGATGTCACGAAATCCGCAACCGGGTTTTTGGTATTGGAACGAAGGTTTCAACCGTCTGCGTCTCTCCTCGCTGGTGAGTATGGACAGTCCCATTGCCGTTGTTTACGAAGATATTGATCCTACTGAAGAGTATGATGTGCGAGTCACCGGTTATCGGGTAGATAAAATACAGATGAATGACGAGTGGGTTGAACCATTTATTTTCAGTGATAAAAAAGGCGCTATTATTGAATATCATGTTCCAAATAAAGCTGTAAAGAGTGGTAAACTTGTTTTGAATTGGGGTGATCCGGAAATAACAGAAATTTGGCTGATAAAAAAATGAAAGGTAATAAAATGAAACTGAGTACAAAATTAAGCCTTATCTTTATAACTCTCACATTGACAATGTCATGTATTAAAACCAACTTACCGGAGACAATTGATCTATCCAATAATTGGCGTTTTTCTCCGGATGAGAAAAATATTGGCATGTCTGAAAAATGGTATGCCGTTAATTTTGATGATTCCCAATGGGCTATGCTTGATGCCGGTAAAAGATGGGAAGATCAGGGTTATCCTGATTTGGACTCTTTTGGCTGGTATAGAAAAATTGTTAACATTCCGGCGGACTGGAAAGGGAAAGATATTTGGATAAAATTTGGCGCTGTGAATGATTCTTACGAGCTGTTTGTTAATGGTGAAAGTGTAAGTTTTTTTGGTGAAGCGAATATTACCTTTGCCAGTAAGCCATCGTTTACAGAGATAAGTAAACAGCTGAAATATGGAGAGAGTAATTTTATTTCTATAAAAGTAATTGATTGGGGAAATAGTGGTGGTTTATGGCGTTTACCTGTAGTAATAACAACAGATAAAAAAGAGGTTAACAGCTTATTTAAACCAATGTCTGATACACCCTTCATTCCTGAGGATAATGGATACGAACTCTTCTGGGAAGATCAGTTTGATGGCGACGAACTGGATTCTGAAAAATGGGCACCCAGAGGTGTTGGACCTCGTGCCGCAGGATATGTTTCTACTGACGCAATAAAAGTAAAAGATGGATTCCTGGAATTAGCTGCTTTTATTGAAAATGATTCTATTAAGGTGGGAGCTATCGGCACCTATGGGCTTTTTATGATGAAATACGGATATTTTGAGTGTCGTGCGCAACTACAAAAATCAAAAGGTAACTGGTCGGCATTTTGGATACAATCCCCTGATATTTCAAAAGGAGAGGATCCTGGAAAATTTGGGACAGAAATTGATATTTTTGAGTATTTCAAGAAGTTAGGAAATAATATGATTTCGCATAATCTCCATTGGGCCTACGGACCTAACCAACAAAGTACCGGAAGCTACACAAGTGTCGTCGATGGAATTGACAAGGGATTTCATACCTTTTCTGTAGAATGGACTCCTGAGAAATACGCATTCTTCGTTGATGGATATAAGTATCACGAGATTACACGTGCTATATCGCATATTGAACAATACATGATCCTCAGTATGGAACTTCCGGGTACAATGGAAGATTTAAAGGATGCCGTATTTCCTGACGTTTTCATCGTAGATTATGTAAAAGTATATAAAAAGAAATAATAAATCGATTAGCCTTGATATCTCTACTCTCAAAAATGGATAGGTGATAGTAATTTCCAGAAGCAGCATAAAGGAGAATGAAGTGGTCGTATGTATATTTAATTGTCTCTGTAGGCAAATTTATATTTATTTTACATCTAATAATAAGGTAAAAAGAGTATGAAAATAAAATCAACCCTTATCCTTTTTATTCTCACATTAACGATGTCATGTGTAAAAACCGATTCGCCGAAGACCATTGATTTAGTGAAGAAT
>JAUVIB010000177.1 GCA_030592985.1 Calditrichaceae bacterium
ATATTGGGGCAACCGGTGGGCCTACTACGGCATATTGGCAAAACGGGAAACCCTATGAATATGATCTTATCCTTGATACAACAATAATTTCTTTTGGGAATGTCGCTAAAAATATTGTTCACACCGATACATTAACCTTAACAAATACATCTGATGCAATGATTCAAATTAATTCTATTACCATTACGGGAGACAATTCAGCGAATTTTGAGGTTGTAAACGATGTATTAAATATTGATCCGTCTTCATCTGAAGAACTATATATTAATTTTACAGCTGAAATTTCACAGGACTATTTAGCTTTTGTAAAAATTGAAAGTGATGCCGGTAAAAAAATAATACCCTTAACAGGTACAGGAGGAATTCCACTTATATCAACATCGTCAGACAGCATGAATTTCGGCGATGTCGTAAAAGAAGATACCAAGCGGGATTCCATTACCATTTCAAATGATGGAATTGATGAATTAATAATTTCGAGTATTGAAATAGACAGCAGTTATTTTATGGTCAATGAAGATAGTATTATTATACCCGTTGGTGAAAATTATTCACTGAAAGTCAATTATAATCCGTTGAAGGAAGGAGCAAATCGGGGCGTGTTGACAATAACCAGCGATGCGGCAAATATTAATCCTTATATTATTCATTTATCGGGAAATTGTATCCCACAACGGCCGAGAATTGTGACATCGATAAATAGTTTAACATTTGGAAAAACATTGATAAACCAAAATAAGGATAGTACCATAACGATCTCAAATAAGGGAATTGATGAATTAGTTATTACAGATTTACAAATGGATAATAATGTCTTTAGCATTAGCTTAGATACAATGAAGATACCAGCCGATAGTTCAACCAATATGTCTATTAAATATTCTCCGGTTAGCAAGGGAATCGATACGGGAACATTATCTATACAAAGCAATGATCCTGATAATCCGTTATATTCAATTTCAATATCAGGAATATGTGTCTTGCATGATACAAAAATATCAACTTCGATAGATTCACTAAAATTTGAGAATGTTATTAAAGATAAAATCAAAGAGAAATCTATAACTATTTTTAATATTGGTGTTGATACTTTAATTATTTCTGACATAGCAATAAGTAATAATTCTTTTAAAGTTGATATTGATAGTATAATTATCCTTACTGGTGAAAATCATGAACTAAACATCAAATTTAGCCCTATTGTTGAAGGTCATCAAAAAAGCACATTACTAATATATAGCAATGCATTAAATATTGATCCGTATGCTATTTATTTATCAGGTACTGGTATCATTCTACATCCAAAATTAGTATCATCAAAAAACGATATTAATTTCAATAATACTATTATAAACCAATATAAAGAAAGTATTATATCAATTTCCAACAATGGTATAGATGAATTAACCATTACAGATATTCAAATTGATAATGATGTGTTTAGTGTAAATATAGATACTATTACGATTCCTGTGAATGAGTCCCATGATTTAATCGTTCGTTTTTCACCAATAAATAAGGGATTTGAGAGTGGAGAGTTATCAATACTAAGTAATGACCCTAACAATCCGTCATATTCGATTTCTTTGTCCGGAACCTGTGTTTTGGAAGACACAAAAATATCAGCATCAATAGATATTCTAAATTTTGGAGATATTATTAAACATGAGATAAAAGAAAAATCTGTTTCTATATCAAATATTGGCGTTGATACTTTAATGATTTCGTCAATATCAATAAGTAATAATTTTTTCGAAGTAGATATAGATAGTACTGTAATTCCTCCAAGTGAAGATTATGAATTAAATGTTAAATTTCATCCAACTACAGAAGGTACTCAAGATGGCTATTTACTAATATTCAGTAATGCTTCCAATATTAATCCTTATGAAATTTCCTTGTCAGGCACCGGCCTTCCTATTCCTGAACCGGCTTCTTTTTCTTTTATTAACACCCCCGTTTTTGATTATGGTAAAGAAACCCAAATAAAAGTCAATATTTCTAATGTAACAATAAATCGTGCTTTATTGTATTTCCGCATTAGTGGTAATAAATCATTTGAAAAATTTAATATGTCAAACGAAGGCGGCAATATTTGGATTTTCAATATCCCGAGAAATAGAATTACTGAAAGAGGTGTGGAATTTTATATCGAGGCCTTTCATGACAATACTTCATATTTTTTTCCTGATGTTAGTGATCCCAGCCTGGAGCCTTTTATCGGAACTGTAAATATACCATCAATCCAATTTCCTTATAAAACACTTGCTAATTATTATCAACTGATTTCTATCCCGGTTGTATCTTCTAATAATACACTTAAAAACCTTATTATGGATGACCTTGGCGCATATGACAATAAAAAATATCGCATTTATGATTGGGAGCCTTTGAATAAAAAATATATAGAGATTACTGATCTTGAAACAAATATATCTTCCGGCAAGTCGATCTGGCTTATCACAAAAGATAACAAAACAATTGATATTGATAGCTGCCATTCATTATCCACTGCTGAAGATTATATTATTCAATTGCAGAAAGGTTGGAATTTTATCAGTAATCCATTTGCATTCAGCATTTCATGGGAATATATATCCTCTTATAATGATACAACAAATATACAGGGAAACGCCCTATATTATTATAATGGAAGTGGCTGGAATATTGCTTCAAGTATTGAACCTTTTAGAGGTTATGCAATAAAAGCGCTTTCAAACGGTACACTAACCATAAAACCAAACGAAATACAACCATCCTCTTCATTAAGTAAAATTTCTCAGCCTTCTTCTGACTGGCACATACAGATTTCCGCACACAATGGGAAATACTCTGATACTGATAATTTTATAGGAATACACGAAAACGGTTCGCAAAAATTTGATATTTATGATATGCCCGAACCTCCTTCTCCCGGTAATTATGTATCGCTCTATTTTGATCATACAGATTGGGAATTTGGTAGTGACCGCTATACCGGGATTTTCGAAATATTAATGAAGAAGGATATATTTATGATTTTAAAATTGAAACCAATTTAGATCACATTTCAAAATTAAGTTTTTATCCGATGAATTTGCCTGATGAATATTTTTACACAGTATTCCCCGAATTATCTCTAATAGAATTTGATAATCCTAAATCTATCTCAGTTATAAGCTCACAATCATTTCGGATTGCAGTAGGAACAGAATCGTTTATATTCGATACAAAAGAAGAGTTTTACAAATATCCAAAACAGTATTCCCTGTCTCAAAACTATCCTAATCCATTCAATTCTACAACAAAATTTAGATATTCTATCCCAAAGAGATCTTTTATTTCTTTAAAAATTTATGATGTTTTGGGACGTGAAGTTTCAACTTTAGTTGAAGGTGTAAAAGATCAGGGAATACATGAGGTTGTTTTTGATACACATAAATTGGCCTCAGGATTATATATTTATCGCTTTCAATCAGAAAATTTTACCAGTATTAAGAAAATGTTATTGATAAAATAGTGCCATTTGTCTCCTCAGATTTGATTAAACGAGATCATTTAATTTGAGGGGGACATTTTTTATGCTAATCAATAGATGAATAGTCTTTTTATCTGATCGTGGATTCGTTAGTGTACAAGCTTTTTAGATTACAATCATGGGTAACCGGCTTTCCTCCATAACTGCCTTCATTTCATGCTCATCAGCCCCGTATCCTTGTAATTACTGCAAAATTAATTGTCTCTCATGTTAATTAAAGTTCGCATTTTTGGAATAAAATGTGGTTTATATTTGTCATATAAGAAAATCACATTTTTAAAACAAGAAAGTTCCTTATGATTAAACAGGTTTTTGTCTTCTTAATTTTACTATTCTCATTCAATGCATTTGCTCAGGAAACATTTACAATTAGTGGCTTTGTAAGCGATGGTGAAACAGGTGAAGCGTTGATTGGTACCAATATTTATGTTCCCGACAAACAAATCGGCAGCAGTACTAACGATTATGGGTTTTATTCCATCTCTGTGCCCAAAGGAAAGTATACTTTCAGGTTTACATACGTGGGTTATGAGTCCAATGACGTGACCATACCTCTATCAAAAAATACAAAATTAAATATCGAGCTCAACCCGAATCTCACTACTACAGAAGCGATAAATATTACAGCAGAAACTGTGGATGCAAATATAAAATCGGTAGAAATGGGCACGGTAAAACTTAATCCTGCAGAATTAAAACAAGTTCCCATATTGTTTGGTGAACAGGATATTTTAAAAACCATACAGCTGCTTCCCGGGGTTACAGCGGCAAGTGAAGGACAATCCGGTTTTTATGTACGTGGTGGGGGCCCGGATCAAAACCTGATATTGCTTGATGAAGCTCCTGTCTATAATGCAGCACATTTAATGGGGTTTTTCTCTGTCTTTAATTCCGATGCTATCAATAGCGCTAAACTTATTAAGGGAGGCGGCCCCCCAGAGTATGGCGGAAGACTCTCCTCTGTTTTAGATATAAAGATGAAAGAAGGTAATCGTAAAAGATTTAGTATGTCCGGCGGAATTGGCGCTATTTCTTCACGGCTGGCCTTGGAGGGCCCGATTGATGAAGGCCGCGGCTCCTATTTTATCTCCGGCAGGCGTACTTATGCCGATCTTATCATGAAAATGTCCAGCTCAGATTTAAGCGATCTCACCCTCTATTTTTATGACCTGAATATGAAGGCCAATTACAGGCTTTCTGAAACTGATTATTTGTATCTTTCCGGCTATCTGGGAAACGATGTACTTGGTTTTAATGATGAGTTCGGCCTGAACTGGGGTAACGCGACCATGACCTTTCGCTGGAACCATCTATTTTCCGATAAGCTATTTTCCAATACATCGCTTATATACAGCAATTTTGACTATGTCGTCAGTTTTGAAAACGGAGGTAGTTTAACAGATATAACTTCGGGTATTGAGGATTTTAACCTGAAACAAAATTTTTATTACTCCTATAATGTACATAATAAATTTAGCGCAGGCTTAGATATAAACTATCACACATTTATTCCGGGGCAGATTTCTACTTCGGGTGAGACCATGTTGAATGATCTTGAAATCGATAAAAAATATGCCCTTGAAAGCGCTCTATATTTGGGACATGAATGGCAGACCAATTCATGGCTATCTTTTAATTATGGATTACGCTACTCTAATTTTACACTACTTGGTCCGGGTACTGTTTTTAATTTTGATGATGAAGGTAATCCGCAAACAAGCACAGAATACTCTAATGGTGAAATCATTAAAACATATGGTGGATTTGAACCGCGATTTACGGCCAATGTACTTATCAATCGTGAAAGTTCTTTCAAGTTTTCACTATCCCGCAACAGGCAATATATCCATCTTCTCTCTAATTCGAATAGTGGTCCGTCATTAGATGTATGGCATCCAAGTACCGGTATTATAGAACCGGGAATTGCCGATCAAGCATCGCTGGGTTATTTCCGGAATTTTGCCGACAATAATATAGAAACATCATTAGAGGTTTATTATAAAACTCTGCAAAATCAGGTGGACTATAAAAATGGGGCTGATCTTCTACTTAACCAATATGTGGAATCGCAGCTTGTTTTTGGAGACGGACGTTCTTATGGTGCAGAGTTTTACCTTAAGAAAAATTTTGGGCAGTTAACCGGTTGGGTGAGTTATTCTTTATCAAAAACAGAAAGAGAATTTGCCGATATTAATAATGGAAACTCTTACCCGACAACCAATGACCGTACGCATGATATTTCGCTAACCGGAATTTACCGGTTTAGTAACAAATGGTCTTTCTCTGCCAGTTGGGTCTATAATACCGGCCAGGCTTACACCTTTCCCAGTGGGAAATATTTAATAGACGGACAGACAGTTAACTACTATACCGAACGGAACGGCTATCGTCTGCCGGATTATCATCGTCTTGATTTAAGCACAACATACACGTTTAATAAATCAGGCCGTTATAACCACAGTCTTAATTTCTCGCTCTATAATGCCTACGGTCAGCATAACCCCTATACGATATATTTCCGTGAGAATAAAGATAATCCCAATGTTACGGAAGCGGTGAAAGTATACCTGTTTACTTTCTTCCCTTCCCTCTCTTATAACTTTAAATGGTGAGATAAAAATGAAACTTAATAGTACTTTTAAAAAAGCAATTTCAACACTTTTCATTACGAGTTTAATTCTCCCTATATTTTCCTGTGAGGAGATTATTAGTATTGATCTTAACAACGCCGATAAAAAAATTGTAATTGAAGGAACGATAACCGATCAACCCGGCCCCTATACAGTAAAGATTACCAAAACGACAGATTATTATAATCCGGGAAGTTACCCAACTGTTAGCGGCGCCCAGGTAACCATCACCGATGATCTTGGTTTTTCCGAACAACTGCATGAAACGGCGGATGGCATTTACCAAACCATAAATCTACAAGGTACATCAGGCAGAACCTATACTTTAACGGTTAATTCTGAAGGAGAAACCTATAACGCCGTTTCCTATTTACCCCAGCCTACACAAATCGATTCACTCTATTACAAGAAAAGTGAGGAAGGTGTACGACACAAAGATAAAGAAGGTTACAACCTAACAGTAAATTTCACAGATAAACCCGGCGTTGAAGATTATAAGCGTATAAAGATTTACCGTAATGGCAAATTGCAAAGTGGTTATTTTCTATATAACGGACGTTTATCCGATGGAAATAAAATTGAATACAATCGCATTCACATTGCTTTTGAACTAA
>JAUVIB010000152.1 GCA_030592985.1 Calditrichaceae bacterium
AATTCAGTCAAATCACAAAGATTAAACTGTATCCAAAAGAATTTGAAAAAACACCCACAAAGAAAGTCAAACGGTTCTTATATGAGATCTAAATTGTAACATATAATAAGTTAGGCTTTCCGGGTTATAAAGAATGATATAGATATTTCCCCAGTTTATGATAGAAAAGAGACGCGAAAAAAAGGACAAACAAAAAATTGGAGTGATAGTTTTTCCTTGTTTTTTTAAGGAGTTCATTTATTTAATAATATACCAATTCCAGCCGTGAGCGGGGATATTGATGGGAAGGATGATGTTATAACGACGGTCAATTTTAAGATTCAATATATTCCCTTGACTGTCGGTTGTTTGCGCTCTGTCTTCCAAACCGGTATAGTAGATATTGACTTTAATATCTTTTTTGATGGGTGTGGACAGGGGATTATAAAGCATTAGCAAACCCTTTTCTTCAATAAACGGATTTGCATGGAGGATTCCGTCGTAGTCTTGTCCATCAGGACGCCTTACATGAATAATATCGGAATCCAGAATAGGGCGGTGTGCTTTATAGAAATCCACCCATTTTTTTACGATGTTACGAGTTGAAGGCGCGTCATAAAGTCGTGGGCCGCGGTAACAGGCTTGCACACCGGCGCCGAATAAATTAGCAAGGCGTTGTTCATAATGTCCTAAATGATCTTTTAAGGGTTCTATGGTAGCCGCCTCACCACCACCATGGTATTGAACCAGCGGCACAAACATCCAGCCCATGGACGGCGTTTTTTCCCAGGTGCCGTCAAAAATATTTTGTCTTTCGATGATTTCTTGTTGTTTTCGGGGCAAAGACCAGTTTGTTTCCCTATATCCCATGGCGGTTTTATTGCTTCCATTTAGAAAATACCAGTCGGGTACATTCAAATAGATTCCTTTGCTGCGGCACCAATGATAAAAATTGGCGATCTTGCGGAATTGATTCCATTGTGAATCATTTAATCCGCGATGGCCGGGATGTTTTTTTGATATACAGATGTCACCCGGATAAGAGCCGTCATGTTCCAAGATATCCTGTCCGGTTTTATTGTAAAAAGTGTATAGCTTTGTGAAATATTCTTCACCCCATTCGCTGCATAAACAAGGGGAGTGGTTGAAACGCGGTGTCATTCCATCGGGCATTACCACATCCTGTTCGGGATTGATTTTGCGGCTCGCTAACAAAGAGTAACCGCCGAGAGCAATGCCTCTGCTGTGGGCGTAATCGGCCAACTTTTCCATTCTTTTCATATTGTTTTCGCGCTGATCTTCTAAATTAAAGCCGCTGCCAAAGGTCATAATAACCATTTCAAAACCCACATCGGCGCATTGATCAATAGCTGTTTTTACCGACTTATTATCGGCTTTACGTACATGCATCAATATGGGATTCTCAGTGACCCATGGAGCGATCAGGCGGTACATCTTTCGCTGTGCCAAACCTTTTCTCTCTTTATCCATACTATCATGTATCAACTCAAAAGTGCGGAAAGACTCAAATTCTGCGTCGGGTTTTAAAATAAAATCCGGTCCGATCGCCGGTTGCGCCAGGAACAGCAGGGGAGCGACACGGTTGTAATTGATCTGTGTTTTATACAAAGTATCGGCAACCCAAAAATAACTTTTACCAAATCCACTTTCACTGGACATCCCGCCGCCAAAGCTATAATCTGTCTCGATGGTTATATTGGGATATTCCCATCTTTTTTTGTCGCCCGACGAACTTTCCGCTTCAACAGCTGCCAAAATCTCGCTTGTAAAACGGTTTATTGTTACATCCGTATCCGAGCTGTTTTCAACGGTAAGCCATTTACAGATAAGCGGAATTCCGTCGTACATTTCATAATGGATTTTAACGGTTATATGTTTTAAGAAATCTATATTTTTATGGGGAAATTCTTTTAATATTGCATCCAAAGTTAAGTGGTCGGCTTTATAACTCATAACCAGTTTTTTACCGGGAGGCGGCCAGACTGGATCGTCACTCATCCATTCTGATCGTTTTTTCCACGGGAAACGTTCTTCTGTTTGCGAAATCGAGAAATCTGTTAACTTTAATGACGCTGGTCCGCGTTTCAGTCTCTCAATCCAATCGTTTAAGAGATAATTGTGGATGGGCTGGCCTGTCAATCCGCCCACTTCTATATTAATATTATTGAGGGTAAGGTAGGCTTCCGGTCTTACAGAACGAATGACCGATTGGTTGGTTTGCAAGTTTTCAAAACCGATAGTGGCGCCGTTAGGACTGACTGAAAATGTTCTTGAGATTAATCCGTTGCTTAAAACAATTTGGTCATTGGTTTGTTTATAAAGATTGGTTTTAATATTTATTTTATTTATAAGCCAATCATCGTCTGTCCTGATTGTTTCAGATGAAAAGAGAGGAAGCTTATCTATTGTATTAATAATATTCTGCTGTGCAGATAGTCCGGAAAACAAACATAAGAGAATTGAATTTATCCATAAGTATTTTATTGTCATAAACGAAATATACAAAAAAATAAATATAAAGAAAATGAAAAGGTGCTGATATTTATACTCTTATTGAATTGTTGTATTAATTCCATTTGTTATTAATGGTATTGACTTCCAATTATTGGTTTTATTTTATGAAGATCTATCAGTTTTTAATTGAAATTAGACAAACGATTGTCTATATTTAGAATAAATAATAATTCGTTATTCTATTACATCCCAAAACCAAGAATTTATCTATAGCTTTTTTGGGTAGAGGTAATAGTCACAAAATAAAATGGCCACCCTACAAAGTTGGGCAGGCAGAAATTAACCACGCCATGCGGCGGGCGCAGCAGATGAAACACAGAAAAAAAACAAATAAAATGGCCTTAAAAGAATTTGTTAGTAATTTTAAACGAAGTGAAACGATAAGATTTTTTACTGTTTGAGACTCGATGTTTTTCAATCGAGTCGAGTTTAAAAAATTCAGTGGAACAAGTTTATATAATTACTTCATATTATTTTACAGCCTTGATTTTTTGGTTCTTTTGCATCAAGGCAAAAGAACGTTGTAAATCTTGATAATTCCATAAATGTTTTTTCAAGTCTATTTCAATTTGATTAAGGGAGTAATTCGAATTTTTATTGGCAAGATAATTTATGGGATTTGTCTTGGATTTTAAAAAATAATTCGAAAGAACTTTCGTTTTGCGCTAACTCTTATGTTTATAATTTCTTAACAGGAAAGGTATCTACAATATAACAGGAAAATTAAAACTTTTTTTCAATCCGTCGGATTAAAATAATCAAAAACAATGAAAAGGGAGTGTAGAAATATGAGAACATTAGGAGAAAAATTGGGACATATTATTGTCCCGCTTGTTACGCCTTTTGATGAGATTAGCGGTGAAGTGAATTTCAAGGAGGCTGAGAAACTTGTTGACTTCATTGTGGAAAAAAAGTATTGTGATTCAATCGCAGTAACCGGCACGACAGGTGAATTTAGTACTATGACTACCGAAGAACGAATTAAGATGTTTCAAGTGGTGCAGGAAACGGTAGCCGGTAGAGTACCACTCGTCGCAGGAGTCGGGGCTTCTTCCGTAAAAGAAGCGATAAAATTGAGTCAGGAGGCAGAAAGATTTGGCTACGATGCGGTGATGGTTGTTGCACCCTATTACTGTAAACCCATCCAGGAAGGTATTTATAATTTTTTTAAAACCGTTGCAAAAAGTGTGAACATCGATATTATTTTATACAATATCCCGCTTTTTACTGGTGTAAATGTGGAACCTGAAACGGTTTCCCGTCTTGTCAATGAATTGGAAAACGTTAGAGGTATTAAAGATGAATCAGGTATTAATCCAACCCAAATGACAGTATATGCACGCGTTACGCCCAAAGATTTTACTGTTTATAATGGAGATGATATTATGGTATTATGTGGATTAGTGCAAGGCGCCGCCGGTGTTGTTAGCGGTGGATCACATCTGATTGGTGACAAAATGAGAACGATGATAAATTATTTTACAAGCGGGCAAAATGAAAAGGCGTTGAAAATCCATAATGAACTCGATCCGTTTTTCAGAGCGCTTGCTCCAAATGGCAGAATAAATCCAATTCCGGTGTTAAAGGCTGCACTGGAAATTACCGGACATCCGGTTGGCCCCCCTCGCTCACCATTATCCAAGGCAACAACCGAGGAAAAAGCACAAATCGAAAAACATCTCATACGCTTAGCCGATCTTAGTTTTTGAAAAAAAACTGATTGAAGCAGAAGCAGTTAATGAATATCATCATTTGAAATAGTGTGGCTGCACGTGATGCGTCAGGTAAAAAAAGGAATATCTTTATGTGTAAGGGAACAAACATAGGATATAATTTCGTTAAAATATTGTAATAAGTATAAAGAATATATCAGCTATTATCGAAGAGACGGAATTATACATTCTCTGACAGTAAAGAGTATTCTGCTTTATTAAGCCAAAATCATTGAAGTAAATCATAAGAATAAAGATATATTTAATCTACAGGGAGAAAATATGAGTAGCAAAATTAAATGGGGGATAGCTAGTACAGGGCACATTTCAGGTTCCTTTGCGGAAGCCTTAGCAATACTACCGGAAGCTGAGCTAGCTGCCGTTGCATCACGCACAAAAGAGAGTGCCAATGAATTTGCTGAAAAACACAATATTCATAGAGCTTATGCCACGTATCAGGAATTAGCGGATGACCCTGATATTGATGTGGTTTATATTGGAACACCACATACATTTCATCTCGAAAACAGTGTTATGTTCATGCGTAAGGGAAAATCTGGACTATGCGAAAAAGCGCTAACAATTAATGCAGATGAAGCGAGAGAAATGGTACGGGTTGCGCGTGAAGAGAATGTGTTTCTAATGGAGGCAATGATACCACGGCATATTCCTTTGCTTAAAAAAGTTTTGGTTTGGATAAAAGATGGGCGGATTGGGGAAGTGCGTATGGTGAAAGCTTCCCGTTGTGCACGAGGTGATTTTATTCCGGGAGCGCGGCAATTAAATCCTGAACTTGGTGGTGGAAGTTTGTTGGATGTCGGAGTTTATGTGATCTCTTTTGCTTCACAGATATTTAGTAAAGCACCAATAGAATCTGTAGGATTGGCTCATATTGGAGAAATCGGTTCTGACGAGCAAGGTGTGGCATTATTGAAATACGATCAAGGTGAAATTGCAGATTTATCATTTGCATTAAGAACAAATGCTGTCGATGAAGCTTATATACTTGGCACAGATGGATATATTAAAATCCATGATCTATTTGCTGTTCCGACCAAAGCATCTTTAGTTATTGATAAAAAAGAAATTGATGTAATTGAAGAGCCGATAATTGGTAATGCTCTCAATTATGAAGCGGAAGAAGTGATGCGCTGCCTGAAAGAAGGATTAAAAGAATCTCCCTACATGCCGCTGGACGAGTCGATCCAAATAATGGAAATAATGGATGAAATAAGAAAGCCATGGGGTTTGGTTTATTCAAATGATAATAAAATTCATAAATAAAACAGGAGTTAAAATGAAAAAGCTGGTAATACTATTTATCGTCTTTACGTCTGTAACAATTTTTGCACAAGAAAAAGAAAAAATAGCTTTTGGTCCTTACATTCAACAGATGAGTACTAAAAGTGCAACGATTTGCTGGTCTACGCTGTCAAGCAAGCCTACTTTGACCGATAAAAATGGAAAAGTAAAAGTCATAAGTGAATATCAGCAGCATAGTATTGAATTAGGAAGATTGGAAGCGGATACTGAATATTCATATGATATTCTCAATAATGGCACTGATGAAGGTAAAGGCACATTCAGAACTTTCCCTGATAAAATTAAACCGTATAAATTTGTTGTTCTCGGTGATACCAGGAGCCGGCATGATATACATACAAAAATTGTAAATGGAATAATTCAGCATGATCCGTTATTTGTTGTCAATACCGGTGATATGATTAGTAATGGAAGAGTTATTGGTGATTGGGAAGCATTTTTTAAGGTAAACAAAGAGTTGATGAGAAATACTCCATATTATCCGGTTTTAGGAAATCATGAGAAAGATTCCCCATATTATTATGATTTTTTTGATTTACCAAATAATGAAAGATACTATCATTTTAATGTCGGAGATGCACTATTTGTGATCCTTGACAGTGAAGGAGAAGAGATATCTGAACCGAATTATATCTCTGACAAGAATAGTGGTAAATTTTGGAAGGACCATTATGAAGAATATTTTGTTACACAAAAAAACTGGTTAGAGAATGTATTAGACCTGCATAAAGAGGCCGGTTTCGTATTTGTTTTTCAACATAAACCATTGTATAGTATTAAAAAATCAAGAGTAAAAGACACTAATAAATATCGTGAATTTTGGGGTGATTTATTTGAACGGCATAATGTACAGGTTTTTATGAATGGTCATGACCATCATTATCATCACGCTATGAAAAATGGTGTCCATTATATTACTACAGCTGGTGGAGGAGCCGGGCTTTATGCGACTGATGCTCCTCAACCTGAAACGGTTAAATACAGCAAAATTGAACATTTTGTCCTTATTAATATAAATGAAAGTGACGCCGTTTTGAATGTTATTGATATTGATGGAAATGAGATTGATAAAATAACAGTCAATAGAAGAGAAAAAAATTAATACTAAATAGTGTTTGAACGAAAAGTGAGGAAAATGTCATTTCGAGCGAAGTCGCCTGCCCGCCAATTTTTTAAGGCGCGGAGAAATCTATAAATCATTGTAAATATTAAAGTTAAGATTTCTCTCTATGGTCTCACATAGTGATCCCTTCGGGAGAAATGACGAAAAATGTAACTTTTCGTTCAGACACTAAATATATAACTATTTAAAAATAGAATCATTAAATGAAAGCAAAATACAGAAATAAAAAGGGTGGTATGATGAAAAGGATAGTGTTATTTGTTGCTGTCTTTGCAACTGCAACAATTTTTGCGCAAGAGAAAGAAAAGATAGCTTTTGGGCCCTACATTCAACAGATGAGCACTAAAAGTGCAACGATATGCTGGTCAACACTTATAAGCAAACCCACATTAACGGACCAGAATGGAAATGTAAAGACTATTTCTGAATATCAGCAGCATAGAATTCAACTGGGAAGATTAGAACCAAATACCGAATATTCCTATGATGTTCTTAATGATGGAAGTGATGAAGGAAAAGGAAAATTCACTACTTATTCGGATGAGATTACGCCGTTTAAATTTGTTGTTCTTGGTGATACACGAAGCCGTCATGATGTTCATGCAAAAATTGTAAATAGAATAATCCAGAAAGATCCATTATTAATTATCAATACGGGTGATCTGGTAAAGGATGGCAGGGTAATAG
>JAUVIB010000143.1 GCA_030592985.1 Calditrichaceae bacterium
TCAAATATTTCCTCTTCAATAAACTTCGCATCATTGGTTAATGTGAAGTAGCGGTACAATATTTCAAATAACCAAAGGCTTGTATCAGCTCGGAAATCATTTTCCGGAATCTCAATCTGATTATAGCTCTCAGGAAGAACTCCTTTCTCAAGGTGTGTGATAATTGTTTTAATGATTTTTTTAAAATAATCAAAACGTTTATTAACAAAACAGATACCGGTAGCAGAGAACAAAGCATCCGGTATTGATAAATGATAATTAATTGTAGAAGAGATAATGCGGTCATTGCTTCTCGTAGATAATACGGACCCATTTAACTTGCTAAAAACATCCTGCATGTCTCTGTTTTTAAATGTTGCAACTTTTGAAAAATTTTCCTTTTTTAAAAATTCCTGGCGATAGAGGTATTCATAATCAAAGGAGAATGAATGAAGTCCCTCTATGGAGAAAAACAGAGTAAACGATTCATAGGGATGAATTGTTACCTGAAAAAAACCGGGATTAAACAAATCCTCATTACAATGCGAATGCTTAAATTTATCCAAATAATATTCGAAATTCTGATACCATAATGTTGCTTTTTGATAATCACCTTTTTTAAAATAGGCATACAATTCCGGCATACCTGTACGGGGAACCCAACGAATGAAATCATTTCCAACATAACTATCGGTATTATACCCCTTAGTACCGGTTGATATTTCACCATTTTTACGGCTTGTCAGGAATGGTTTAATTATCAAATCAACAGGATTACCCTGATTTTTCAATTCATAATTTACTACAAGTATAGACTGCTCTCTTAACAGGAAAATGGTCTTTTGGAGAAGACGATCCTCTATTTGATAGGTAAACTTAACGAATGGATCTTGTTCAAATTCAACCAGATATTTATATCCCTGAGGAAAAATATTTGATTTAAATTGATTGGTGGAAATTTCGTGAATCTGACTGCCTATAAACACCGACTCTTCCAATTTTGACAATAGTACGATTACTTCTTCTCTCGTGGGATGTTTTACAACAAACAAGCCATTCTCACGCATTGTATTCATTCCAATACAGGTAGAAAAGGAATAATCACCTCTATTGTTTTTATCAATCCAGGATAATTTTGAAGCCTTCTTGAAGTTTTGTAAAACGTGTTTATCTAATCTCATCTGACCTTTTTATTTTTAATCTTAAATTTATCAGTTGAATATATGAAATATTTTCAATATAAGAAACTTCTTTTTCCATAAAATTTTACATATTCTAAAAATAATGAATTATTGTGATATAAACCTCATGAAAAAATTAATCAACTTAATTTAACAGGATTCACGTATAAAGTTACCAACTTACCTATAATGCTATATTAATGTATCATCTCCTTGAGATAGGATAACGGATTCTCGGGGAGTTTAATGTTAAAATATTTTTTAAAAATATCAATATTGGCTATAAACTTATTGACCTCTACTTTATTTGTCTCTTTAAAAACCAATTTTGAATCTGCTTTACTTAATTGTATAATTTTTTTTCCCAGTTCTATTAAAGTAGTACCTTTACCGGAACCAATGTTTATGGCAGGTTCATCCTGTATTTTCCCAAGAGTCATTGCTTTTACGAAAACATCAACAACAATATCAATAGATACAAAATCAATGATTTTATGCTTTCCATAAAACATAAAATCTCTATTTTGAAGCGCGTTTTGCAAGAAAATTGGTATAACCCTGTTAAAATCCCTATTACCATATACATTGGATAATCTAAAAACGACGACTTCCATTTCACCCATATCCCGAAATACGCGACAATATAATTCACCGGCTGCTTTACTGGCGCCATAATAATTTTTTGAATTCAGCGGATGATTTTCATCTACAGGAAGATATTGGGCTTCACCATACGCTTCGCGGGATGAAGAAAATATTACTCGTTTTACACCGGACTCGGAAGCAGACTTTAATACATTAAATGTCCCTGTAACATTGGTTTCGAAAGAATAGTCCAGATCGCTAACCGCTCCGAGAACATTTGATTGCGCAGCTAAATGATATACCACGTCTATATCCTGAAATTTTGATTTTATATCTCCATAATTCCGAATATCCTCTTCATATAAAACAATTCGTTTACAATCGAGATGTTTTTCAATGTTTTCAAGTTTACCTCTATGAAGATTATCAAGGACATACAACTTGTGATCCGTATTGCACAAACAGTCAACGAGATGACTCCCAATAAAGCCGGCGCCACCGGTAATTAAAATGTTCAATGATTACCTTTTTAATTAATGATTATCTAATATTTTCACACTTCTCCTTCTTTAGCTAAAGTGTCTTCTACATTTGATAAAAAATCACCCCTAATAATGCAATGATTCCAAATAAAACAACCACAAAAATGAAAAGAAGTAAAGACGCTTTTGCCCAATTCTCAACACTTTTATTTGCGTTACCACCAAATGCCCATACAAAGAGCATAACAATATTAACAATCGGTAAGGCTGACAGGATAAAAATAATTATCCATTCTTTGATACTAACAGGTGCTTGATTCTGGTTTTGTTTTTCCATCTCTCCTCCTAATATTCAATTAATTTGATATAAAAAGACAAAAATTAAAATTACCTTTTATGTTAAGAAATATTCAAAAATATCTTATTATCATAAAAATCAATTACATTCAGAATTAACAACCCGTAAAAGCAATCTACAAATAATTCCATTAATTGAGCAAATTATTTTCGAAGCATCTCAGGGAAAATCAGGTCGACCGAGAAAAATGAATCTATATCCATTACGGATTCATTAAATTTTTGTTGGTAAACATAAAAATCGGTTCTTTCATGTGGAAACGTTTAAATATAATTCTTAAATTCAGCATTTAAAAATATTTTAAAGATTATCTAATAACCCGAAACGTAAAATCTTCATCAATTAATAAAAATTTTTGGATATCCTTGACTAATACCATATCTTTACTCTTGTCTTTTGCATTTTCCATTCTTTTCTGTTCAAACTTAGACCGGAAAGGATTTGATAATTTTTCATCTTTTTTTACACAAATTTATGGATTTAATCATTTTATGAAAGAAAATTTCCAACGAAAATATGGCTTCAATGTATTTAATCGACAACCGGAGGATCTATTTGAGTACGCCTCCTTACATGGTTTAAATCATATAGAGATTAATTTATCTCATGAAAAATTATCTATAGAAACATTCAATATTGATAGAATTAATAAATTAGGTGACCTTTCAAAATCACATAATATTCAACTCAGTTTTCATATTCCCTATTATATAAATATTTCCGAGGTATTAGCGCCTCTAAGAATATCCAACATTAAGTATTTACTCAAATGTATTAAAATTGCCGGTGAATTAAAAGCCACACATGTTACTCTTCATGTAGGGAACTTTTACTGGTTTCCTGTTGAACAATGGAAGAGAAAAAAGTCTTTAAAACGATTTATAAAAAGTCTTGGAAAAGTATTAAAAGTTTGTGAAGAAAAGAATGTAATAATTGCCTTAGAAAATGTAGTGCCTATTCCCACGGGATCAGAATATTATCTTCTCGGTGATAATATTGAAGATTTTAAATTTATTTTTTCAAATTTAGACTCAAAATATTTAAAATTTTGTTTAGATACCGGCCACGCAAACATGGGAGAAGGAGTTCTTGAATACACAATTAATTTCCACGAAAAGTTGAGCTGCATTCATTATCACGACAATAATGGATTAAATGATGAACATTTACCCATCGGAAAAGGGAAAATTCCATGGGATGATTTAGCTGCCGAATTAATAAACATTAACTACCAGGGACCCATTATTAGCGAGTGCCGCACAATTGAAGCTCATGAATCCGCATTGCTTTTTGAAAGCTATTTTAGAAGGAAATTGAATGTTCATAAAGTAGAAAGTTTATAAAGTTTTAATTAAGCCTGACAGAATTTTTGAAATTTCTTCGGATAAAGAAAGCAAGTTTATTAGTTCTTGTTCATCAATTTTGTGCAATTCTCTGGCAAGGATTAACATTGAGCGTACTTCGCCGCAAGAGCCTTTGGCGATATATAAAAAATCGTCTAAATTCTTTATTGCTCTTACGCTCATAACCTTCAGCGATATTATTCATTATTGAAACGAAGGCCCTCTGTATCTGGTCTTTAAAACCAAAATCCTTACTTGTGTCAAACAATTTATAAATTGTAACCGTCAGTACCTTCGCCTTTTGCCAGCTAATAATATCTTCAAATCTTTCAAACTTCATATCCTAACTTACCTTTTAACTTTAAACTTTCTACTTCAAACTACTTCAAATAGCCTCGCCGCTAAAATCGTAATTTAATTTCTTTTGAATACTTAAAATATGAGTAAAAATATTCTTCAATGTTTTTTGTTCGACTTGTGTTAGTCCATTAGGATTTATGTAATTATCGGCAAAAATATTTTCCATTATCTGTTCAGATTGATGTTTGAACCGTAACTGCATTAAATAATTATAAGACTGTTTTAATTCTTCATAAGTTGTTTTATTAATAATTCCTTTTTCTAATATGCCATCAAGTCTTTCTAAACTATTAGGACTGCTTACTTTATTCTTAAGTGCATATATTCTACAAAAATCGCTTATTGGCATAATGGCTGATTTTATATCAAAGGTTGCCTGATGTTTGCCTTTTGACTCAACGACAATTTTTCCTAATAACCCTACCGGAGGCTTATGAAGCAAACTGTTTTTAGTAAGATGTTGGAAAAATCCAGACTGACCATCAGCCGTTTTAAATAAATGTTTTTGAAGTTGATCCGTTAATTCACTATCTCCATAAATACATCTAAAATCAAAAAATATACTTAAATCAATTAAATCTTGCTGGTCAGAGTTTGTAATCCAGGTATGAAAATATTCTTTCCATTTAGAAAGTGACTGACACCATTTTGGGTTTTTAGCCATAGCTTCACCCTTACAGTAAACATATCCACAGTCGTCTAACCAATCGCAAACTTTTACTCCCAAATTATGAAAATAAGTATGAGTAGATTTTTCTATTTCAACCGGTACTTCCTTATATATGATAGCGTTATCCTGGTCTGAAGTTAAGGTTTGTTCTTCCCGACCAACGCTGCCAAGGGCGATAAAGGCAAATTCGATGGGAGGTTTACCCAACTCATTAATCGCAAATGAGATCAGTTTCTCGGTGATGGCGTCAAAAATTGAAGTTATTATATGAGCAATGATTCGACTTGTGGCACCGCTATCTATAAGCGCTTTAATTAGTGTCGGCAGCTTATCATGGGTTGCAATAAGTTCTTCAACAGATTCAGCATTTTCAATTTCTCGGAGTAAATAGCTTGTCGAATGTCTTTGCACTGTTATAAGTTCTTCACTGCTGATGATTCCAATTATTTCATTTTCCTGATTTTTAACAGCGAGATGACGTGTTGCCATTTCGTTCATCATCAAAAAAGCTTCAAAAACTAAGGAAGTTGAAGAGATAGTTATCAAAGGTGAACTCATTACCTCGAATATTGGTCTTTCCAAATTATAGTTTTCTGAAACAACTCTTCTTCGTAAGTCCTGGTCAGTGATAATGCCAACAAATTCATCGGTGTCCGTTTTTATCAGTGCGGCGCTGAATTTTTCCTTTGTCATTAATTTCGCTACTTTATAGATGGGCAGGTGCATATCACATATAATTAGATGCTTTAAGAAATGATTTACATGTTGATTTAAAAAGCGAAGGGATGTTTGAAGTTCAACAATTAAATTTTCCCGTTTTTCTTCAAGTTTTATCTTATCAGTAATATCATCTATTGTTCCATCAAAATATTTTGGCTCTTCATTTGTGCCTCTTACTATTACTGCTGAAATAGAAACAACTGATGTTGATCCGTCTTTAGTTTTTATCTGGATAATAGAGTTTTTAACAGCTCCGTCATCCATAAGTTTTTTCATAAAACTTTTTCTATCAGCTCTATTATAAAAAAGTTCTAATAAGTTTAAGGTATAGAGTTCTTCTTTTTTATTATATCCAAGTATGTTAACTGCCGAAGAATTTGCTTCAATTATTTTACCATTGGAACCAAATGATACTCTGAACACACCTATCTTTATACTATTTGCCAGAGTTAAATATTTTTCTCTGTTTTGATCCAGTTTTTCTTCAATCTGTTTATGGGTGCTTACATCTTTAATAATAATGGTATAACCAACTTTTTGTCCTAAAGAAATTTTCGATGTATAAAGAATTACGTCAATAATACCGCCATCTTTTCTTTTTAATTGAGCCGGATACTGATCTTGTGCTTGATTACCCGTTACTAAATTTTTAAAATATTCTGTTCCTGATATTTGATCAGCGTCACTGCCACACAGGATCGTATTTAATTCAATACCAGAAATATTGTCCGTTTCATAACCCAGCATTTTCAACATCGCCTGATTAGAATATATATAATGGCCATCTACCATCATTACCAAACCATCTGTTGATGCTTCAACAAGGGCTTTATACTTGGCCTCCGATTCCCTTAATCCCAATTCTGCCTTATGCCGTTTACCCTCAATTATTAGGCTCTGTTTGCTTATAAAAAAGAGATTAAAGCCAAGAACCAATAAAATTCCCAACGAGATATAGAACAAATGGTTTGTGAGAGATGATATTTCTTCATTGACGTCTTCTATATAAATACCGGTACCGACAACCCAGCCCCACTTTTTAAATCCTTTTACAAAAGATAATTTTGAAACAATCTTAGTTGAATCATCTTTCCATTGCCACATATAATCGACATAATCTTCGCCATTTAATTCAACTGCATTTATAAATTCTACAAATAATTTTTTCCCGGTCGGATCTTTATAATCCGATAGGTCAGTATTGTTCAAATCCTTGCGATAAGGGTGCATTATCATAGTCGGGTGCATATCGGTAATCCAGAAATAATCTTTTCTTTCAGAACCATAACGCATGTTTTTAATACTTAAAATGGCTTCGTTTTGCGCCTCTGCAAGTGTGAGGATACTATCTGAAACCTCTTTCTCAAACTTATCAAGTACACTCCAGGCAGAATTGGTTAGCTCTTTAATCATTTCTCGTTTACCATCAAGCATATAACTTTTTATGGATGGAATTATCACGGCAAATATTAAAACAGTGAATATGGAGAATACTAATAATGTGGGAAGAATTATTTTGAAAATGAAATCTCTATTAATAATTCTATTTCTCATTTTAGAACCGAGTTTTATTTGACTAAATATCTATTAACCACTCAATCCCTTTTTCTAAGGGGGAATTCTCTCAGGTTGACGAGAATGTGCGCCAACCGCACGCACGCTATAGTGAAATTCGTTCGAATTTAATTTCAGGCTTACAGCTAATCGAACTTTTTTTGTCTATAATTGAATAACTGTTACCACGAAATGGTTTACTAACAGACCATTTCTGTTCCGATGTATATAATAAGAAATATAGATAATAAAAGCTAAAAAAAATAGTATTGATTGGTAATCCCCAGGTCGCTTGGGAATTTGGAACGAATTGACTGTGTCAATTCAGCATCGACAAAGTCGATGCACTCCAAAAATAACATAACCTCCCAAGCCACTGATGGATTACATCA
>JAUVIB010000314.1 GCA_030592985.1 Calditrichaceae bacterium
ATAGCAAAAAGTTATCTTTCGGATAAAAAGTAGGATATGGAAAAGGTGATGTAGGCTCTAATATCTATATTGTGGCAAGTGGTATGATTTTACTGTTTTTTCTCACAAATATATTGGGTGTAGAACCAGCCTTAGCAGGGCTAGTGCTATTGTTCCCTAAATTGTGGGATGTAATTTCCGATCCGATAATGGGAGGAATATCGGATATTACCCGTTCTAGTATGGGTAGAAGACGACCATATCTTCTTGCAGCATCAATCCCTTTTGGACTAATATTTTTCTTTCTGTTTTTGACTCCGAACTATGACTCTGAATTAGCAAAAGCATTGTACGTCGGATTGATATTTGCCCTTGGATGTACTGTCTTTACAGTATTTAATGTGCCCTATTCAAGTATGGTTGCAGAGATGTCCGATGATTATAATGAAAGAATGTCAATCACTTCATTTAGGATGATAGGTTCATCGTTAGGTGTTTTGTTGGCCGGCGGTCTTGCAATGCCACTTGTTGAAATCGGCGGTGGCGGAGAAGCCGGATTTCGTTTTATGGGAATCGTTTTAGGTGTCTTAATAACCGTATTTTGTCTCATATGTTTCTTTGGAACGCGAAAAGCAAAAACTTTACCGGCAAGTAATAAAAAATCGCCTTTTGGCGAACAAGTTAAAATAGCCTTTAGAAATACTCCATTTAAGATGCTGATGCTGATGTATACTTTCCAGTCATTAGCCGTCGGTGTACTCATGGCAGGATTAATTTATTATGTAAAATATGTAATGGGCTTACCTGAAACTTCCATGGGTATTGTTTTTCCCATTCTAATTGTGACTGCAATTATTTTCATTCCCGTATGGGTTAAAATAGGTGTGAAACTTGGAAAAATAAAGGCTTATAGCATTGGACTAATAATATTATCTGTAATGCTTTTTTCGTTATTTTTTACGAAATCTTCTCAGTTAAGTTTATTTTATGTACAGATATTTCTGCTTGGTATTGGTTTTTCTAGCTTTCAATTATTTCCTTTTTCCATGTTACCGGACACGATTGAATTTGATGAATTACAATCAGGAATGCGAAGAGAGGGCATTTTTTCCGGGATATGGTCAAGTGCACAGAAAACCGCCTATTCTGTTGGTCCAAGTATCGTTGGTTTTACTCTTTCTATGTCGGGCTTTGTCAATTCATCAATGCAACCGGAAAGTGTTGAGGTTGGTGTTCGAATAGTATTCTGTTTATTTACAGCCGCTATGATACTACTTAGTCTCCTACCCTTTTACAAATATGATTTAACTGAAGAGAGATTTGAGGAAATAAAGTTGATGATTCAACAAAAATAATGAGGGAATTATTCAGTAAATGATACTTACAGTAATACAATACTCATAGTTTATAATATTTTCCATAAATAAGCTCCTTCATTTAACCTTAGAAATTTTGATTATTCATTTTTGAATGATTTCCTCAGCACACCAATAACCACTCAAAATAGCACCGGTGAATCCATGACCGGGTTCGGTCCAGGCTGAAGCAAAATACAGGTTGGGGACAGGTGATTTAATTTTCACCCGCTTCCTGCCTGTCTGGCCTGGAAGTTGGGCGTAACCATAAGCGGTGCCTTGCGGGTTTAGTGTGTAGCGCCGGATGGTTGTTGGCGTGCCTACGTCATAATATTCTATTTCGTCTTTAATGCCCGGAATGAGTTTTTCCAATCGGCCAATCAGGATTTGTGCCACCTCCTCCTTCCGTTCTTTATAACGATCTTTTGACAGCGTATCCCAATCTGAGATATAATCCATCGCAGAAAAATTACCGACAGCTTTACCCTCCGGCGCCAATCCGGAATCAATCTGGCTGTAGTCAACAAAGATAAATATTCGTTTTGATAAATCCGTGTGATTGTATTCCGCTATATCGCGTTGACTGGATAGACCTCCATCAAAAAATATAGTGGAGTAACTGCCGTTGCCCAGTTCTTTGGGTGGTTTCTTGAAACCAAGATAGACGGAAAGTATGGACGGGGCGATTTCAGGATTCCCAACCGCCTTGGACAGCTTGGTTTTCGCCTGAGTGTCTTTAAGAAGTTCTCCTATCACATTAGGCAACGCCGCATTGGCGATTATATATTTCCCGTAGACTTTTTGCTGTTCAACTATAGTCGCGGATTTTTTGCTGTACTTCACGCCGGTAGCGACTCCGTTTTCAATGATTATCTCGTTGACCAAATGCCCATAGATGACCTTTCCATCGTGATCTTCAATAATTGAGGCTAGGTAATCCGACAGCATTTGCGATCCGCCTTTAATGAAGTAACCGCCGCCACTGAAATAACTTCCCTGCGCAATAGAGTAATACAAAAGTGACATGGTGTAAGGATCGTTGTGGTAGTAACCGAGATTGGCTAGCAGCACTAATTTTAGATCCTCATCATCAAATAGATCATCAAAAAACCGGCCAACAGTTGTATTTTCGCGGATCATTAAATTTGTCGCATAAAAAGGGAATAAAGGCATTGATAACAACATCTTCCATTTTTGCCGAGGTACCCTAAAAACCTCTTTGCGCAGAGCAAGGATCACCTTAAAAAACTTATGTATCCCTTTTTTTTCTGCTGGGAAACGTTCCACTAAAATCTTAATGGCTTGTTCATAATTATCCGGAATAGTCATATCAACTCCCGGCTTAACAAAGCGGTAAAATTCAGGGACACGCTTAAACTCCAAATTATCGAAGACACCGAGTTCTTTAAATATTTTTAGTTTTGGATCACATTCGTCCAGCCCATCAATCATGTGAAGGCCAACTTCGATTTTAAGATCTTTATGCTTAAAAGTAGTAGCGCATCCACCAGGAATGTTGTGTTGCTCAATGAGCAGAACTTTTTTACCTTCTTTAGATAATTTAGCACCGGCAGTCAAACCGCCCAATCCGGCGCCAATAATGATTACATCGTAGCTCATAGTTATCATCCCTTTTTTATATTTTATGTCAAATAGAAAAAATGAAAAAGACTATCCGCTTGCAATGGTTAAAAGTACAGATCTTATGAAAAACTGTAAGATTTCTTAAACTCCGATAAACAATAAAAACATCTATACCCTGCATATCGACTATAGTAAGCAGTTATATTGTTAATAATTTTTACTCAATTCGTCTAAAGCCTTTACAACTTCGTTTGGTCTCGCATATTGAATATAATGATTAACCGATTTTAACTTTACATATTTACTATTTGGTATTTCTTTTGCCATTCTATTATTTTGCAACAATATTTGTTTCTTATCATTTTCTCCAGCAATTATACTCACACTATGTTTTATGCCACCGTATTTACCAGAGTATTTCACAATTTCTTCATTATAACTGTCCGATTGCCTAGCTCTTGTGGCCATAGATATTGCTTTATTCCACAACTCTTTCCTGAATGGAATAAAATTTCCTGGGAAATGTGCTTCATCGCCTTTCATATACCTTGCTAGATTTTTTTCAACCATTGCTTCCCCAATAATTGGATCAAGGAATACTAATATTCCTTCTCCATAAATAGGGATAGAAATCATTTTCGTAGTAAAAAACCCAGCATTGGGATCATCAAATACGTATCCAATCGGAGCCAGTAATAAATATCCTTTTATGTTCTCATCATAGTCGATGGCCATTCTTAAAGCGATTGCCCCGCCACGTGAGTGTCCAACAATGATTACATTTTTTAAATCTAATTTCTTAATTATTTCCCGCACTATATTTGCATTTCCATCTATTGTATAATCATTGTTCTTGATATCACTGAAACCAAATCCGGGTCTGTCTATTGCAGTCACTCTGTACCTGCTTTTTAACATCGGGTAAAGCGTTTCCCAGTCTTCTACACTTCCCATAGATCCGTGGATTAAAAGAATATCTTCACCGTTCCCGGTTTGATAATACCTTATCATCCGACCATTAATTTCTGCTTTCTCACCAATATAATTATCGGGAATTGTATTACTGGATGAATAGAATAAGCCTGTAACAAAAGGCAATACAATAATTATTGCTAAAAATATTAAGCTAATTTTTATAACTCTTTTCATAGTTTAGCCCTCTACTTTGAGGATAACGTAGAAGTCAACTTTCCTGGCCGCGAAATGTAAATTGAAATAATGCTTTGAACTTTGTTGCAAAGAAGATACAAGAATTTGAATGTAGTGGATTCCCCCGTTATAAATCAAATCTCTCATTGTACACCTCACTTGTGCATTGTTAATTATAGATTAACCGCTCACCGAGTCTCAATAGAGCTTAAAGCACTGTAATTCGTATATTTTAATAATATATTCTAATACCAATCAGTCTTCATTAGCAATTATAATCGGTATCCCGCAGGTATCCACATTTATCCGATGCATAGTGGTGCGAAACGGTGCGAAATGAACGATATGAGCAGAAACAAAGAGAGTTAGAAGACTCTACTACGTTCTCCTAACTCTTTGTGTATACTACCTTTATGTTATGTCGGGGCGAGAAGATTTGAACTTTCGCCCTCTTGACTTATAACATTATCGAGGTAAATTTTTTTCCATATTACCTAATCTTTCTTCTCGTTTTTATCTATAACTTCTAAACGGGCACGTTTTCCACCATTTTTTGCATTAATTGAAAATAATAGTGTACGTAGGGCTGATATATTTCTACCTTTTTTTCCGATTACTTTTCCAAAATCATCATCACCCACAGTTAATTCAAAAATTATCTGTTGTTCACCTTCAACTGCGTTAAC
>JAUVIB010000267.1 GCA_030592985.1 Calditrichaceae bacterium
AAAAATTTCTTTTTACACAAATTTATGGACTTAATCTTTTCGGGAATCTCATGTATAAGGATGCCAGTACCATTGCTACAACTATTTCTGTGGGAATATTAGTGAAGAAGTTTATGCTGAACGGCCAGCCATTAAAGAAGGCCATGGATCTGGCAATGCCAATTCGCACACACGCTCATCCTTTGTTTAATCCCTATTATAACTATCTCTATTATTTAATTCCCGGATTGATGACTGTCTTACTGCAAATGCTCCTTTTCTTTGCGACTACACGAGCTATTAATTCCGAGTTTAATGAAAATACAATTAGTGAATTAAAAATAATAGCAAGAGATAAAATTCATTATATCCTTATAGGAAAAGGCTTGACCTATACTTTAGCGGGACTCACTATTCTGGCACTTATTGGGGTTATTTTTGGCATTTTTGGCATACCATTAAACGGTAATCTTTTTTATCTGTTTTCACTTTTCACCTATTTTATCATAACAACCGTTTCTCTCGGATTGATGCTATCGGCAATTGTTCGTGATGAAATATTGGCTCTTGATATTGCTTTCTTCTACAACTCACCGGCGTTTGTTTTTTCGGGATTTACTTTTCCCATGTTCCTAATGCCGTTTTTCGATTCAATATATGCGGAGGTGATTCCCTATACCCATTTTTTATATGCCTTTTTCAAGCTTTATCAAATGGATACACCTTTACGCTATATCAGCGGTGAAATATTGAGTATTACGATTTTCCTCACTATCGGAATTGTTGGCGCTATGATTGCCTTAAAATATCAACTTAAAAAACAGTTTAATTAATCTATGTTGAAATTTAATTATAAAAATATTAGTAAAATGTTTAAGCGGGAACTGAATATTATTTCCGGTGATCACAGCATCATACTAACTGTATTGGTCGCGCCTCTACTCTATGCGATTCTGCTCGGCAGTATTTACCTTAATAAAGAGGCAAATCAAATTGCCTTTGCCGTTGTTGATATGGATAAAACGGAAACAACCCGTATGTTAACGCGACTTCTCGCATCCAGCCCGCAAATTAAATTTATAGATGAATTTGAAGATTATGGTGATGCGATTGATCAATTTTATCAAATGAACATCGAATCGTTTGTTTACTTTCCTATGGGTTTTGAAAAGAATCTTAAAAAATTAAATCATGCTGATGTGAAGTTGTATCTAAGTACAACCCGATTTTTACCATCAAGTGAGGTCAACAAAGCTATTCAAAAAATCATGATAATGGCCGGTGCTGGAATCCGGTTGCGATATTATACGGCACAGGGGATTAATCCCAAACATGCTATCGAAATGGTTATGCCTCTGCAAGCGGAAGTTCGTCCCATATATAATCCCACTAATAATTATGGTGACTTCCTTTTACCTGGATTATTTTTATTAATAATTCAACAAACGCTTCTTCTCGGATTAGGTGAAAGTGTAGCTAATGATGGCGAAAAAAAATCATTTAAAAAATTATTGTCTTCGGGCGTTTATAATTATGTTAGCGGGAAAACAGCTTTCTATTTTGCCTTATACATAGCATATTTCATCTTTTTTCTATCAATTATTTTTCCCTGGTTTGATATTCCGGTTAATGGTAGCTTGTCAGCTATTATGGTCATGAGTCTTCTATTTATTATGACCCTAATCTTTTTGGCTATTCTCATTGGAAGTTTCATAAAAGATCAAAAACTGTATATGGAAATTCTGGCCTTTTCAACCTATCCATTCTTTTTGATTTCAGGCTATTCCTGGCCTGTTTCATCCATGCCTGTGTTTATGCAGTGGATATCCCATTTAGTACCCACGTCGCCATTTTTTAGGGCATTTGTAAAATTAGCCACTATGGGCGGCAGCTGGCAGCATATCATACCTCAATTTATTAATCTGTTGATATTATGTATTATCTTCGGGGTGCTTACTTTTTGGAGGTTAAGCCTTTTACGAAAAACAGAACGGGAATAAAATGCGAACGTGCAAATAAAAAGGCCATTAAGAGCCTTGATCTTCAGATCGGGGTAATGTGAACTAAAATACTCCGAAGTTCAGTATTAGCTAATTGAATATTACACATTAATCATGGAATAGTGATTCTTGAAGATAAAACACTATATGTTAGCTGCCTTTAAGTGATATCAATACTTTTCATACACATGAAAATAAACATCCAGAGATTACAGAACGATACATCCATGAATTCGTAATAAATAATTTATGTGTTACGCTATTAAAAATGATAATTGTCTTATTTAGATACTCTTTTATTTCAGAAGGACTAAGGGCAATGTAAATATAAACCGGCTTCCTTTTCCCAATTCGCTTTCAATCCAAATTTTCCCATCTAATTTTTCAACAAATTCTCTGCATAAAATTAAGCCGAGCCCGGTGCCTTTCTCTTTTTCTGTTCCCATTGTCCGATAAAATGTATCAAGCCGAAATAATTTTTTAATGTTCTCTTTGCAAATACCAATGCCGGTATCCGCAATGGTAATATGAATATGATCACCTGTGTGTTGCGCACTTATCTTCACTTCACCTCCGGCTGAAGTGAATTTTACAGCATTTGTCAGCAAATTCCGGATCACCGTAGAAACCATATTTTTATCGGCATATGCAAAAACATTGTCCTCAACTTCTGAGTAAATCTTAATTCCTTTTTCTTTTGCCCGTTCACTTAACAGTGAAACATTTTCATGGGATATCTGATTTAAATCAATATTATCACAATTAATTTCAATCTTTCCTGACTGCGACCGCGCCCAGGTCAACAAATCAACTAAGAGATTATATCCCCGCTTCGAAGTATTATGAAGCGTTTCCAGGCCTTTTTTAATCTCGTTTTTATCAAGAAGGTTAAACTGTTTCACCAGAGTGGCGGAATATGTTAATAATGTATTAAAAGGATTTTTGAGATCGTGTGCGATAATAGAAAAGAATTTATCTTTAGTGGTATTGGCCTCTGTTAACTGTTTGTTTGCATCCTGCAGTTTTTCCCTTTGCGTTTGTATCTCCCGGGACATTTTATTATAAGATTTTGCTAACAGGCCCACTTCGTCTTCTCCGGAGTAGGTAATTGTTTGAGATATATCACCGGCGGTCAACGCCTTAGCGGCATCTGCCATTTGAATTAGCGGTTTTGTTATTTTAGCGCTGAGATAAATAGCAAGTATGGTTACTAAAATTAGAGTAATTAGTCCAAATAATATGGATTGTGTAACTAAACTGGATATAACTCTATCTACATTGGCCTTTGCGTCCTGATAGTCTTCTTCATAAGCAATGGCGCCGATGACCCAGTCCCAAGGTTCGAAATAAGTATACAGAGTAATGATTTCCCTGGATTCAATATCATTTAATTCTTTTTTGTTGTACCTCTTTTGTTTAATTTTTCCATTTTGAAGCTTTCTTGCATTATTTATTATATCCCGAACTGAATAATTACCATCTGCATCTTTTTCGTTCCAGATAAATTCACTATCTCTCTTTCCATTTTTCGAAATTATATACTGTCCTTTTTGATCGCCACTACTGCCGAGGGCATATAAATAACCTTTATTACCAACCTTGGTTCGCAAAATTGATTCACGGAAACTTTCAGCGGATTCTTGTTTTACCCCAACATATAGCATCCCAATAATTGTTTCATTTTCATCTTTTATTGTTTCGTATGCAGTCAGATACCAGTTATTAACCACGTATGCCCGGCCATGAAAGGTTTTGCCCATCATTACCGATGCGATTACCGGATTGTCTGATCCATCGGGATTCACTGCCGGAATATATGTACCGATCGCTCGCGAGTGGTCCAGCGTTTCTACGTTAGTGGCTACCCGCAGCATGTCGCCCTGTTCATTCATGCGTTGAAAAATCGTACATGTGGCACCAAGTAAAGTTTTAACATCGTCAACCACCGCGGTTTGAATATTAATATCTTTATTCTGGCCAAGCCAACTTCTACCGATTGCCATTTTAGGGAGTAAAATATCCGATTGTTGGCCGTCGAACTGATTAACTGCATGCCAGGTAATTTTTTTTGATACCAGTTTCACCTGTCCCTGTTGATAAAGTTTTTCATGAGCTATATTAAGACTGTGATTTACATATTGTTGTGTAAAATCATTGGCAGTTTCACATAAACTATAAAAGTCGCGTATAACATGGGTCAGATCTTCGATGATCATTTCCTGCATAGTGTTATTTATATACGCGCTGGCTTGTTTTCTCTGAAAAAAACTTAAAACCAATATTGCCAGTACAGGTAGGACTGCCGCTAAAAACGCTACCCCTGAAATTTGGTGTTTTAAACGAATTTTCATAAGAAAAATCCTTCCATAATTTAATTTTTCGTGTGGGATATATATTTATAATTGTCAAAATCAATTAAATAAATTTAGCAAAAAATAGACATCAATGCTTGAAAAAGCCAATGATTCTTCATAAGTAGGAGATTAAGCCAATAAATATGTGTAAAAAGGCAAAAATTTGCCATATACTTCCTAACTTGTTATATTTTTTTGTAATATGAATGAAAGATGACTAAATTTCTGATACCATACCCTTAGAAAATAATTAACAGGAAAACAAAAATCAAGTTGGACTCTATAGTGCAAAACATATTCGGGAAAAGGCGTTCGGCAATAAAGATTGCGGGAATATATATCCTGATTGGCGTACTATGGGTGGCATTAACAGACTATTTAATTGGACTGTTCGTCAAAGATATTGAAACGTTTGTAGAATATGAAATTCTGAAAGCCTGGATGTTTATAATAGTAACCGGAATAATTTTGTATAAGCTCATTTCGCGTGATTTTAAAAAAATAGAACAATTGCATGAGGAGCGCGAGTGTGTGATTAAAACTCTACAGGAAAGCAAAAAAAGGAACCGGACGCTGTTGAGTCTTATTCCGGACACTATTTACCGCATAGACAGTAAAGGGATTTTTTTGGATTCCAATTTCCCGGGCCACCAAAACATATTCTTACTATCGACAGATATTATCGGTAAAAAAATTAATGATGCCTTACCGGCCCAAATTGCCAAAGACACAATGATGTATGTAAGGAGGGCTTTGCAAACAAACACACTTCAAATTCATGAGTTTAATTTGAGTGTTGACGGTGAAATCCGTTTCTATGAAGCACGCATCCTGGCCAATGAAAAAAAAGAGGTAACGGTTACGGTGCGAGATTTTACCGAAAAGAGACAATCAGAAGAACTAACAAGTGTACAGCAGCGGCAACTCATGCAGGCTGATAAAATGGCT
>JAUVIB010000089.1 GCA_030592985.1 Calditrichaceae bacterium
AAAGGACGTTTATAAAACCTATAATAGCGGGCCCCAGGCAGTTGAAGTTTTAAAAGGCGTCACTCTTGAGATAAATACGGGTGAAATTGTGGGTATTATGGGACCTTCGGGTGTGGGTAAAAGCACCTTGCTGCACTTAATCGGAATGCTTGATAGTCCAACTTCCGGAGAGGTAATTCTGAATGGCAAAGATGTTCAGAAATTAAAAGATGATACTTTAGCAAAATACAGGAATAAAATGGTAGGTTTTGTGTTCCAGTTTCATCACCTGCTTCCCGAATTTACGGCGTTGGAAAATGTTATGATTCCGGCCATGATGTATGGAAATAAGGATATTGAAAAGAAAGAAGAGTTTGCCAAATATATTTTGAACGAAGTAGGTCTTTCAAACCGTATGAGCCACAAACCAAATGAACTCTCCGGGGGCGAGCAGCAGCGTGTAGCCGTTGCCCGGGCGCTGATAAACAATCCCCAGGTGCTTTTGACCGACGAGCCAACCGGAAATTTGGATAAACACAACAGTGAAGCGTTATATGATTTATTACTGGATATCAATCAAAAATTAAAACAGACTTTGGTTATTGTTACACATGATGACCAAATTGAACAAGCAGCCACCAGAATTATACATTTAGACGACGGTAAGGTTGTAATTTAGAACAACTTAATTTAATCTACTTCATTAACCTATGTCTCCTGCCCAAAATAAAGAATATGAGCTGCAATATATAAAAGGTGTTGGTCCGAAGCGTGCGCAAGTTCTTGCACAAAAGGGAATAAATACACTAACGGATTTAGTTGAATTCTATCCTAGACGATATGTAGATCGTAGTAACATAGTTTCGTTAAATCAATTACAGCCGGATCAGGATGTAACGGTAATAGGGAAAATTGAAGCCGTCGGTATTCGAAAACTGCGCAAACAGGTATTTTATCTCGTTATAAGTGATGGTAAAGGATTATTAGAAGCTGTTTGGTTTAATTCGATACATTTTTTTAAAGACCTTTTTAAAGTAGGAGAGTGGATTTCGTTATCCGGTAAAGTGCAGTTTTATCGCGGATACCAGTTAACTCATCCTGATTATGACCGTCTCGGCGATAGTGAAATCGGTGAACTATTGAATACGGGTAAGATTATTTCACTCTATCCCGGTTCGGAAGAATTCAAAAAAGCACGAATTAATTCAGGTACCTTTAGAAAGATATTTTCAAATTTATTCCATGATAAAATTAAATCTTTTCGGGACCCTTTGCCAGTGAAGCTTCGACGTAAGTATCACTTTGCCGAACGTAGCGTGATTTTAGAACATATACATCTTCCTGAATCACAAACGAGTCTCGAGAAAGCGATTAATAGAATTAAATATGAAGAATTTTTTTACCTGCAGTTGATGTTTGCCTTGCAAAAAGAACATACCTCGAGTAAACCGAATGGGATTGCTTTCGGGCGAAATAGTGTTCTTCTTTCCCAACTTTTTAAAAGCCTTCCATTTGAGATGACCGGCGCCCAGAAACGTGTTGTGCGTGAAATCAGGGAAGATATGCGGAAAAATGAGCCAATGAACCGCCTGCTTCAGGGAGATGTGGGGTCGGGGAAAACACTGGTAGCCTTAATGATTATGCTGGTAGCTCTTGATAACGGATACCAGGCTGCTATCATGGCGCCTACCGAAATATTAGCTGAACAGCATTATATTAATATCTCAAAAATGGTATCACCTTTCGCGGTTAACGTTAATCTTCTAACAGGTAAAACGACACAATCACAGAGAAAAAAAATTAATGATCAGCTAAAAACAAAAGAACCCCAAATTTTAATCGGCACACAGGCGCTTATTCAGGATTCGGTAGGATTTGAAAAACTCGGTCTGGTTGTCATTGACGAGCAGCACCGTTTTGGTGTAATGCAGCGTGGGGCCTTAATCACCAAGGGGTTAAATATTGATATTTTAGTAATGACCGCCACACCAATCCCCAGAACCCTGGCCTTAACTGCCTACGGGAATCTCGACGTATCTGTATTGGATGAATTACCGGCAAACCGCAAACCAATTGTAACGGCCTGGCGATTTGATAATAGCGCTGAAAAAATTTATTCTTTTATCCGCGAACGTGTTCTTGCCGGGGAGCAGGCGTATATTATTTATCCATTGGTTGAAGAGAGTGAAAAAATGGATTTAAAAGCAGCCACAGAAGGTTTTGAGTTTCTGACATCGGGACCTTTTAAGGATATGAAGGTTGGTTTACTGCATGGAAGGATGAAGGCGCCTGAAAAGGAAAAAATAATGAATTTGTTTCTCAAAAATAAAATTAATATTTTAGTAACAACCACAGTGGTCGAAGTGGGAGTTGATGTCGCTAATGCAACCATTATGCTCATTGAACATGCGGAAAGATTTGGTTTATCTCAATTACACCAGCTTAGAGGGCGGGTGGGCAGAAGTGATAAAAAATCCTATTGTATATTAAAAACACCGCATAATATTGGCGAGACGGCCCAGCAGAGAAATAAAATCATGATAGAAACCAATGATGGTTTTTTAATAGCTGAAAAAGACCTGGAACTGCGCGGGTGGGGTGATTTTTTCGGAACGAAACAGAGTGGAATGCCTGAATTTAAACTAGCTAATCCTATACGTGACCGGGAAATTTTAGAGAAAGCCCGCAGAGACGCTTTTGAGATTGTTCTATCTGATCCGCAATTAAGATTACCGGAACATTCAGGTCTGCATTATCAGTTGAAAACAAAATTTAAAGAACGTATGGAATTAATAAATATCAGTTAAGGAATTATTTTGATAATTGAAAAAGAATATGAATGCTGTATCCTTGGCGCCGGTCCTGCCGGACTTGGAGCTGCCTTGGAATTAGCAGAAAACGGTGTTAAAGATATTGTAATAATTGATAAAAATAAAATTGTCGGCGGGCTTTCGAGAACAGAGGTATATGACGGTTATCGATTTGATGTAGGGCCCCATCGTTTTTTTTCAAAAAATTCTGAGATAAACGATTTATGGAGAAAAACTTTAGGAAATGATTTTATTCCGGTTGAGAGACTGACGAGAATCTATTATAAAAATAAATATTTTAATTATCCCATTAAGGCTGTCGACGCTTTAATGAAAATGGGAATTATTGAATCGACTCATGCATTGCTTTCATTCTTTTCGGCGCAGATAACGAAAAAAAATATAGAAGCACAAACTTTTGAAGATTGGATAATCCAAAAATTTGGAGAAAAGTTATATACAACCTTTTTTAAAACCTATACCGAAAAAGTTTGGGGCATCCCTTGTAACCAAATTGGCGCAGAATTGGCTGCGCAGAGAATTAAAGGTTTAGATATCCTTCAGGTGATAAAGTCATCCCTACAATTTAAGACATCAAAAAATATCAAGACTCTTGTTGAGCAGTTTGATTATCCCAGAAAGGGCGCCGGGCAAATGTATGAAGCAATGGCTGACCGTGTTGTAGAAAAGGGAGCAGATATTCTACTGGACAGTAAAGTAAAATCATTTAATCGTACCGGGAATACAATTAATTCTGTAATAATTGAAGATGATAACGGCAATGAAATAGCTATAAAAGCAAAAAGTTATTTTAACAGTATTCCGCTTACACATTTTTACCAATTATTAAATCCGGCAGAAAGTTCGAGTATAAAAAATGCCGTAGATGCTTTATATTATCGGGAACATATTACTGTGAATTTTATTATTGACGGTGTAGATATTTTTCCTGATCAATGGATTTATGTGCATGATTCGAATGTTAAAATGGCTCGACTGGCCAATTATAATAATTTTTCTAAAGAGATGGTTAACGGAAAAAATAAAACAGCGGTTAGTGTTGAATATTTTGTTTTTAAAACGGATGATTTGTGGAGTTTATCTGATAACGAATTAAAAGAGCTGGCCATGGATGAGTTGTCATACGTTAATCTTGTTGATAAAGAAAAAGTGGAACAGGGCTGGATTATTCGGGAAACGGAAAGCTATCCAACCTATTATCTTGGTTACCAGGAACATTATGATATTTTAAAAAATAAATTACAGCAATATATAAATGTGCATCCTATAGGAAGAGGCGGTTTATATAAATATAATAACCAGGACCATTCAACGCTAAGTGGAATATTAGCGGCAAGAAATTATCTCCAAACGGATGGTAGTCCTTATAATATTTGGAATATCAATATCGATGCAGAATATCATGAGGACGCTGTACGTGAATAAGCTTAATCAAGAAACAGTACATCAAGTATATAAATATATCCTCTTTTCGGGATTGGCTGTGCTTATAAATATTGTTTCCCGAATGGTTCTGTCAAATTACCTGAATATGGTATATTATTTGGCTATCACAACAGCATATATTCTTGGTATGATTGTTAATTTTGTATTAAATAAAAATTATAATTTCCCTGAAGGACCAAGAAAATATTATCAGGAACTACGGACTTTTATGGTTATTTCATTTATCGGTTTATTTTTAACTAATGGGATGGCTTACCTTATATTAATGCTAATCCAATCACAATCAGAAATCATCTATAAAAAAAGCATTGCACATATTCTCGCTGTTGGATTTGTTTCAATATATAGTTTTATAGCGCACAAATTACTAACGTACAAAGGTGGAATAAGAGAGAGCGTTAAAGTTTATTATAAAAAACATATTAATTGAGGTGTCAAAATGGGTAAAAGATCAAGCAATCAGCCCAGAAAAAAGTCTAAGGAAATAATTAATCCTGCCGCAAGCAATAAAAAGAAGAAAATGATAAATTGGGAAAGTCCGCCTCAATGGCTGCCCTATACTATTTTTCTTATTGTAACGTTCTTTTATTTTAGGGAACAAATATTCGGGACATTTTATTTTTGGGCAAGTTTTATGTCCGATTTTAATGAATTACACATTCCCTACCAAACATTCGCCATCGAAAATATCAAATCCTTTCATCTTCCATTTTGGAATCCTTATACTTTTAATGGAATGCCGTTTTTAGCGGATATACAGATTGGATTTTTTTATCCTTTTAATTTTTTACTTTTTCTCTTTGTTAAGGCAGGAGATTTACCCGTTAAAGCGCTTGAGTATCAAATTATTTTTCATTTTTTTATTGCTCAGGTTTCCATGTATCTACTATCTCGTGAATTAAAAATCAGTGTTTTCGGAAGTATTATTGCCGCCCTATCTTTTTCTTTTTCAGGTATATTAGTATTTAGAATAATTATTCAAACTTTTATATATCAACTCGTATGGCTTCCATTAATCTTTCTTTTATTCTATAAGATCATAAATGAGATGAAATTAAAGTATTCTCTATTAGCCGGGTTATTATTGGGAATGCTGCTGCTTACCGGGCATCCGCAAGCTTTTTTTTATAACAGTCTCTTTATTCTATTCTTTATTGGCTATTCAGTCATTATAGGAATTACTAAAAAAGAACTTAGTGGAAAACAACTTTTCAGTTTACTATTTCTTTCCGGATTACCTTTCTTTATCGCCATAGGAATTTCCGCTATTCAGATATTTCATACTTTTGAACTGGCGTCGCTGTCAAGAAGGACGTTATTAACATTACAAGAAGCTGCCGACGGTTCCCTGCAGGCCAAACAACTTCTTACGGCGTTTATCCCAAAACTGTTTGGTTCTACTGATATGATGCGTGACCATATTCCCTTTTATCTCGAAAACAAGGGGTATATTTATTGGGAAACCGGATTCTATTTTGGTTTAACCGCGGTTGTTTTAGGAGTCATTGGCTGGGTTAAACAATATACAACCCGTCTGAGTGTATTTATGGCAATTATAGCGTTGTTTGGCTTTCTGCATGCATTGGGCACAAATGGGTTTTTATTTCAAATATTGTTTCAATTGCCGCTATTTGACAAATTCCGTTTTCCGGTACGGACAATGTACTATGTGGTTTTTGTTTTTACTCTGTTTGCAGGATTTGGATTTGATGCCCTGAAAAATCAGGCAAAAGGAGAAAATCGTCTATTAATTCTCATATCAATTTCGATGCCCGTACTTATTACGTTTTCTATTTATAGTGGGATTTTTACTAATTTGTTGGGAACGCCCGATAAATTTATATCAGCAGTTGAGGATTATTCCCTAATAGCGATCTTCCTGTCTCTCATAATCGGCGTCATTGTTTTTCTTTTTATGAATAAAAAATTACCGGCAGCGGTTGCAGGGTTATTATTTGTTGTAATGATTATAATTGATTTGAATATCAATCTTGGGTCTTTTAAAAATTCCAAGGTTAGTTCAAAGCAAGCCTATAAAATTGATAAAAACATGGAAAATATGTTAAAAGCTAAACCACCCAATGAAATATTCCGGGTTAAAATGCGAAATAAATATGTTTTACCCATCCAGAGAAATTCCGGATTGGTAAATAAGATAATGTTATTTGAAGGATTTAATCCGCTGCAGCTTTTAAAGAAAACGCCACCGGGTAAGAAATCTTTAGATTTATTATCCGTAAAGTACCAGATTGAAACAGATTTAGAAAATAAACGGTCGTATTTTAAAGAGAGAAATACTTTTTTTGCCCATGCAAGGATGACTTTTAGAAGCAAAACATTTTTAGAAAAAGAGATGATTCAAGTAATGAAATCTGAAAAAGTTGATTATAAAAATATATCACTTGTTGAAAAGAAATTATCCATAACAATAGCTCAGAAAGACATAGATTCCGTGATAAGTTCTGTCAAATGTCTGCAATATACACCCGATTACCAAAAATATGAAGTCAATTCTGATGAAAATGGAATACTTAATCTCAGTGAAGTATGGTACCCTGCCTGGAAAGCTCAAATAGACGGAATAGATACAGAGATATTAAGAGTAAATTATTGTCTTCGGGGAATTGAAGTCCCGAAAGGCAAGCATATTATAGAAATGCGCTATAAATCTCAATATTTTTTTTGGGGGGCCATCATAACTATCATCACTCTATTGCTTGTTTTTAGTCTTTTAGTCACAAGAAATCGTTTGCATAAGGCATTATAATATTGTAATTTAATTGTCTTGTCAAAAATTAAAAATTTACAGATTTTAGTATTTGTATTTGTTAATAAGCTGAATATATAACCACCTTAACGTGGAGTGAAATAGTAATATTATATAATTTTAACAGGAGGTTGTAAATGAGCAATACCCTTAAAATCATTTCTCCCATTGATGGGAAGGTTTATAAAGAGTGTCAATTGCATGGACCAAACGATATTGAGAAAGCATTGATGCTTGCTGAGAAGGCGCAAAAGTCCTGGCGTGAAGTTTCCGTTGCCGATAGGAAAAAATATATGGAAAGATTTGTTGAAGCGTTTGAAAAATATACTGATCGCATTAGTGAGGAACTTACATGGCAAATGGGCAGGCCAATTTCTCATACACCATTTGAAGTGCGTGGAACAATGGAACGTGCCAGCGGTATGATTAAACTTGCCGAAAAATCACTGAAAGATGTATTGGTCGAAAAGAAAGAGGGATTTAACCGTTATATCCATCGTGAGCCTCTTGGAATTGTTTTTGTAGTTCCTGCGTGGAATTATCCATATTTAATAGCAATAAACTCCATTGTTCCTGCATTGCTTGCAGGGAATGCCGTATTATTAAGGCACTCAGCACAAACTCCATTGATTGCAGAGCGTTTTGCTGATGCGTTTAAAGATGCCGGATTACCGGAAGGATTATTTCAATATCTCCATTTAAGTCACCAGGATACGGCTGCTACAATTCGTGATTCACGCACTAATTTTGTTGCTTTTACCGGTTCTGTTCAAGGGGGTTATGAAATCCAAAAGGTCGCCTCAGAACGGTTTATTGGAGTCGGTTTAGAATTAGGCGGAAAAGATCCGGCTTATGTGCGCTCTGATGCTAACCTCGATTTTGCCATTGAAAATCTGGTTGACGGCGCTTTCTTTAATGCCGGCCAATCCTGTTGTGGTATAGAGCGTATTTATGTACATGAAACAGTTTATGATAAATTTGTAGAAGGCTTTGTGGAATTAACAAAGAAATATAAATTGGGAAATCCTCTTGAAAAAGATACTACAATTGGTCCTGTTGCTAAACGGAGTGGCGCAGAAACTGTACGGAATCACATTGATTCTGCAGTAAAGGCAGGTGCTCGCGCTCTCATTGATCCAGCCTTATTCCCCGAAACCAGTTTAGGTGAAAACTATCTTTTACCACAAGTTCTTGTAGATGTTGATCACTCAATGGATGTAATGATTGAAGAGACTTTTGGGCCTGTTGTTGGAATCATGAAAGTTAGCAGTGATGAAGAAGCTTTAACGTTGTTGAATGATAGCCCTTATGGGTTAACTGCATCAATTTGGACAGAAAATGAAGAGGCTGCGATTGCTATTGGAGATAAAGTTGAAACCGGCACCTGGTTTATGAATCGCTGTGATTATCTTGATCCGGCCCTTGCCTGGGTTGGTGTAAAAGATTCCGGACGAGGATGTACCTTGTCATCGGTCGGATATGAGCATTTGACAAGAGCGAAATCTTTTCATTTAAGAGTGAAAACACAATAAAAAATACCCATGGAAACCTGCGAATTAGTTTACTAAAGACTCTTTTTCCTTCAATACCATCAAATGGTTGTATTCAGTGAAAGGAGTTTTTATGATATGTGTTTCTCTTTGCAGGTTCTTAAAAAGATTATTATAAACGATGATATTTTTATAGATCAAAATCAGGGAGTGAATTATGCCAGATAAAAGACATTCATATTCTTATCCGACACGGATTGAATATGGCCCCGGAGCTATGAAAGATTTTACCGAGATTATTAAAGAGAGCGGATTGAAAAAAGGTCTGCTTGTTACAGATGAAGGTATTGAAAAAGTTGGGACATCCCAAACACTTAGAGATTATTTTAAAAGTCAAAATATTGAAATTGTCACTTTTAATGGTGTTAAATCGAACCCAACCGATGATAATGTGTTTGACGGTACGAAAGTTTACAAAGATAATAAATGTGATTTTATTGTAGCGCTTGGTGGCGGTTCTCCAATTGATGCCGGAAAAACGATTAAAGTAATGGCTACACATGACGGACCTCTTGAAAAATATGATGATACAAAGGGTGGGGATAAATATATTAAAAATAATATGCCCCCATTTTATGCAATTCCTACAACCGCCGGGACAGGTAGTGAAGTGGGTAGAAGCAGCGTGGTTACCGTAAAATCTACAAATAAAAAAACAATAATTTTTTCTCCATATATGATGCCTGATATTGCCGTTCTTGACCCTGAAATTACAGTTTCACTGCCCCCCAAATTAACGGCCGCAACCGGAGTGGATGCTTTTGTCCATAATTTAGAAGCCTATATCATGGATACTTTTCATCCAATGGCTGATGGTATGGCGAGAGAAGCATTGGGACGCTGTTATAAATATTTGCCTATCGCTGTTGAAAATGGAAGCGATATCAAAGCGCGTGGTGAAATGCTGATGGCGTCAGCTATGGGAGCAATTGCTTTCCAAAAAGGTTTAGGTTTAAATCATGCCATTGCTCATGCTCTTGGTGTATACTATGATATGCATCATG